>CAXVWN010000367.1:0-7277 GCA_964263725.1 Spirosoma sp. | reverse complement strand
AAACCGAGGGCTTGTAAAAAAAGGGAAAGGGCAACGAAGTGGCTCATACGTACGTTTGTTTATCCTCCAGACACCAAATGATTCGCCTGGGTTGTAGCTCGTTAAGGTCTTTTAACAAATCAGTGGCCATTGAACAGTCGGGTTGGCCGGAAGGAACTTTCCAAGTTTTCACCGCTCCAGGCGCTTCGGGTAACGGGATCTATCGGCTAAGCGGTTCATTGGCCAGGAGAGCCCCATCTAGATCGTTGCAGGTGGCTCTTGCCTACCCCTAAAGCCTTACTCTTTTATAAATTCTCGCGTGTCACTTCCTTGCCGTAGCGTCACTCTTTTATGAACCAGATCAAAGTCAAACAGAGCACTCGAGGGGGGATAAAGGAAACTGTGATGGCCTAACGCCTGCAACGCTAACAGGTCTGGACCCGCCAGCTGAAGCTGAAGATCCTTGTCCTTCTTTAGAAATCGAAGCGTAAATTGCAGATCCCCATTCCGATAGGTGCCCTCATAAGCCGACACATCCAACGTGGTCAATTCACGCCCTAGCGAAAGGATTTGGGCTACCTGCCCGGTGGCCTGAATCTGGTGGGTGCTTGCCAGGCGGGCCATCAGGCCCCAGCCATAAAAGTCATTGGCGACCCCAATCAACAAGTCGTTTTGGCCGGCCTTGAGGTTGAGCGGAGCCGTTGCATTCTGGGTTGAAATGCGCCCATCCGGGTATTTACGCATATTGTATTGGTATAGGTTCTTGTCAACCAGCACCAGCTGATGGTTCAGGAAGACCCACACTTCATCACTAAATCCTAATTGCAAGTTCGTACTGACCGCTTCCTGTGCCAGTAGGGTGGTTTGCAGCCAGACCACGCGGCGTGTCTTACTGGACCCGTATTTCCGCGTCAGGTTCAGCAAACCGCGCCGTTCCGCCCCGATACTATCGGTGAACCACTCAGGGCTGGGCAACTGACGAACGGATAGTTCATGCCCATCGGGCAACTCCTGGGGAGAAGAGGCGGCCCAGCTTCGCAGATAATTGGGATCATGGTTAGTCAAATCCGGGGAAGCTAGCGGATTCAGGTTCTCAACGATATTCGGTTTTACCTGCAAATTGGCTACGTACGAAGCCCCTTCAAAAGCAATACTACCCTGACGGGAATTGGCTTCCAGGTGAGGAATGTCGAGTACCGCCTGGGGAGCCTGGTTGAGGAAGACTTGTAGCCGGTTGCCGGAAACAAGCAGCTTGAGGTGATTCCACTCGCCGGGCTTGAGCAGTGCCGGAGCCTGGTATTCGGGATATAAATCCCAGAGATTGACGCCCCCGACATAAGGGCAGTACTGGATACCGTCGTTAGCCAGCGGATTCTGGGTACTGTTAGTCCGTAGGTAGACAATCTCCTGGTCGGTGGCATCGTGCCGGTGGAAATAGATCGATTGAGCGGACTCGGGCCGAATTGGCTCCAGATCAAATTCAATCGTTCCGTCCTGGAAGACGATATCGTTGAGGACGACGGGGCCGGCATTTTGGGCCAGCCGCATGGCCTTTCGACCTTTGTAGTCGACAAAGTCAACTTTGCCGACCTGGAAGCGCCACTGCCTAGCCGTCAGGGGTACGGTGTAATCAAGGCGTTTTAACGCGCCTAAGGCGTTGTTTTTTTGGGCCATACCTTGCGTAGCCAGTAACATGAGTATGATCGAGAGTACCTTTTTCATCACGAATTGATCAGATAAGTTTGGCCGAAGGTGGTGCTAAATGCCCTGGTGACGGCGTTCAATTGGGAGTCAATTCCGGTTCAAGTTGAGTTCATGGCCTATTCCTTCTATTTTTGTGGGGTATGTCCTCCGCCCCGATCCCTAGCGCTATTGCCAACCTGAAAGCCCAGCTGGAAACGCAACTGGGCTGGGGTACGAGTGAAGCCTGGAGTAACTAGGATGTGGAGCGCTTGAGCGAACGCATCGGTCAGCAAACAGGCGTATCATTGAGTGTGTCCACCCTAAAGCGGGTGCTGGGTAAAGTAGACGCCAAGAGCGCCCCCTCTTTGACGACGCTTAATACGCTCGCGCAGTTTCTGAATTACACGGATTGGCGCGATTTCCAGCTCAGAACTGCGGAGACGACTCCACTGCCGATTGAGCAGCCGGTGCCCGTAGCGTTGACCCAAAAGCCCCAATGGATCATACCCGGGTTGAGGTTGGCCCTTCCCGGTATCGTTCTACTGGGGTTAGTCAGTTTTCTGCTGCTCAGAAAGACCCCCTATAGCCCCACGGACTTTCGGTTCTCCTCCAGCACGATCCGGACCCAAGGCTTACCTAATTCAGTCGTCTTTCGCTACGATGCCACCCAGGCACATGAGGACGATTCGGTTTTCATTAGCCAGAGTTGGGATACCCGGCGCAAGGTGTTAGTCCATAAAGATGACCACCAGCATTCCGCTATATACTACTATCCCGGCTTTTACCGGGCCAAACTGATGATTGGTGAGCAAGTGTTGAAGGAACATGATCTACAGATCAACACAGACGGCTGGCTAGGCGTGGTGGAAGCGGAGTGGGAACAAGAGCCGCTGTATTTTAAGTCATCCGATATTGTTGGCTCTGGGATGGTTCGCGTTACGGGCGAACTACTGGAGAAGCGTGGGGTAAAACGGGATCCTGCCACACCCAAGATTGTGCTGGTTAACCAGCAGGCTGGTCAGGGCATTAAGACGGATGCGTTTGAGTTTGCAACCGAGGTTAAGAGTCTGAATGAGGCCGGGGCTGATGCCTGCCAGCGGGTTGAGGTAGTGCTGCACGCCAAAAATGATCTGTTAGTTGTACCGCTCGTCGAGCCGGGCTGCATCGGCGACATCTATGTGGCCGCATATGGGTATTACGCGTCCAGTCGAAAAGCGGACCTAAGCGGATTTGGCTGCCATCCCACCCAGTGGAATCAGCTGCGGGTACGTTCTCGATCCGGGCTAGTGACCTTCTTTTTGAATCAGCGAGCGGTTTACCAGGCTCGAATCAAGAACCGACCGGCTGAGATCATTGGGGTGCAAGTTCGGTTCAATGGTCCAGGTGCGGTACGGAATACGTGGCTGCAAGGCGCAACGGGCAAGATAATTTTCTAGGGTAAGAATAGTTGACAAACCCATTCATTATTGATAGCACTTGAAACGAGTCATTTAACGAAGCAAGTCAGCAGTCCCAAATAGGAGAATACGGGTATCAGAAGGTGACTTTACACTCAGCACATTTAAAGTGCCGATTCAATGACTTTTACAACCTGGACTGCTAGGGGTGCCAATTGTAACTAATTGTTTAGTTTTAAAATTAATTAATTAGTTATTTCGCCTCGCAAAACGACTTCTATATGGGCAAGGTACTGTACTTCGGATTCTGTCTGATAATCTCCTGGTCAATCTATAGGCCGATTGAAGGGCAAACTGATAAAGGGCAATATGGATCCTATCATATTGGATTTAAAACTGAACTCCAATATGATAGCACTCGAAGCTATCAGCCCGACAGGGACATACCCTACCGACCGTTGTCTATTCATATCTGGTACCCTGCCCAGAAAGCAGCAATGGATAAGCGGATGCTGTATAGGACGTACACGGAGTTAGAAACTCAACGGGAGGGGATTATATTAACCGATTCAAACCAGGTCAGGGCGTTTTGTGCCAATGTGGTGGGGGGCTATCGCCAGTACGCCACAACGTTCATGAAAAATCTTTCAGTAAACGTGGGTGATATACTACAGGCACCGACGAAAGCGATTTATAACGCTGAGCCGATCAATCGGCGGTTTCCAGTTATTATCTATGCGCCTTCGTTCAGCAAACCAGCGAATCAAAACCATATTGCCTGTGAGTACTTAGCCAGTCACGGGTATGTGATCATTTCCGTGGCGTCAGCCGGTCAACAAGGGCAAACAATGACCAAAGACACAGCTGGTATCATGGCTCAGGTTAGGGACTTGGAATACATCATGGCTCAGGCTTCCCGGCTCCCTAGTGTTGATACGTCTAGAATCGGTACGTTTGGATTCAGTTGGGGAGGTATGGCTAATGTCCTCTATCAGATGCGCAATCCGAATGTAAAAGCATTGGCCTGCTGGGATGGCAGCATCGAGTATCAGGATTACGATCTTATCAAAACCGTACGCGATTTCAACCCGGCCAAATTAGGCGTGCCTTACTTGTATCTAAGTAATCAAAACGAGGGCTGGTCTACTTTCCCCTTTTTTCGTTCATTGGCATCAACCAACAAGCATTTATACCGGCTTAAGAAGCTAGAACATGCGGAATTCACGTCCTATTGGCCTTTCTACGCTTCGATCAAGCCGACGACTTCCTATCAAACGGATAGTTACTGGGCGTTGTGTCACTACACATTAGCCTTTTTCGATGCTTACCTAAAGGACAGTAAAAAAGCTAAAAAGGTACTTCGGCATTCAAGTGAGGAAAATGGGTTCAGTTCAAAGACAATTGCTCAAGTGTCGATATAGCGGAGCTATCATCATGACCTCAACTTGTCCTATAATCTGTTAGCCAAAGAATAACACTTTAGGCTAAATACTTGTGTATTGTCCGTTTCAATGAACGCACCATAAAAAAGCAGCAACAGCATAAAACACGCTCCTCCATCTCACTTTGAAGAGGGTTTATTGAGACGATCAGTCAAACGGGCCGTCGCCATGGTTCGCTACTAGGACTCTATTGGGTTGCATAGGGCCAACAGCTGTCTACCTATCTTTACCGCCAGCAGTCGTGTAGTCCTTTACCAGCTCATTTGAGTAGCTTTGGCTCCATGTTTGACGTTTTTGACAATTATTTGCGCGCATGGGTGGCGATTTCCCAGCAGAAGATGAAACTCATCCGGGACGCTTCTTCAGAAAAAGCGCTACGAAAAGGACAATCCATCCTCCATGATGGCGAGGTATGGAAGACCAACTGTTTTATAGCCAGTGGCTGCTGCCGCCTGTACCGGTTTGGTAAAGAGGGGACCGATCACACCATGCGCTTTGGCGTGGAGAACTGGTGGATGACCGACCAAGAAAGCTATAACAACGGCACACCCTCCGAGTATAACATTGAAGCGTTGACGGCCAGTAAGATTATCATCTGGACAAAGGACAGTTGGGAGGAACTACTACGAACGATCCCCACCTTGACCGTATTCAACGAAAGGCTGTTGGCCAGAGCCTATGAGACCAGCCAACGGCGCATCTATTCCTTGATTAGTGGCTCGGCCGAAGAAAAATATCTGGAATTTCAACAGACGTATCCCCAGGTATTCAATAAGGTGCCCCTGCATATGGTCGCGTCTTATTTGGGCATTTCACGAGAAACCTTAAGCCGTATCCGGAGAGAGTTTACAAAGTCAACCTAAAAAACCTCCCCAATCACGCCGGGAGGTCTTTTAGGTTGCCAACCTCAAAGGGCTGGGTGAAGGCCGCCAACCGGGCTCACCCGCTCCAGCAGGGACGCAATGTGAAGAATGGTCGATTCAGCAAGCCAGCTGCCAACGATCTGCACACCGATGGGCAAGCCTTCCTGGCTGGTACCGTACCGCATGGAGATGCCCGGTAAGCCCGTGACGTTGAGGGGCACCGTAGCCCCCTGGAGATAGGTGGCATCGACCGTCTGACCATTGATGATGAACGTGTCAAGGCCATGCTTGTGGGCCGGAATCGGCAGGACGGGGGTAATCAGCGCATCGTATCGCTGGAAGTATTCAGCAAAACCGTCCCGCAGGCGCTCGGCAGCTTGTTCAGCGTCGATAAAGTCGTTCATCGACGTATCAGGCAGGGAAAGCATCGTTTTAGCCATTTTATAGATTTCATCCTGTCTGCGACCGGCCGTTGCCTGTCTAAAGGCATCTTTCATCTCCATTACATGCAGCCGATTGAAGACGTCCAACGCGAAGTCGCGCTCGAGGGCCTGGATGCGTACCGGCTCGACGAAAAGACCCAGGTCTTTAAGCGCTTGTGCAGCGGCCTCTACCGTGGCGGCCACCTCGGGATCGATCGGCCCAAAACCGGGCTCGACTAACCAGCCCACCCGGAGCTGGCGATTGGGCGAATAGCCCACGCTAGCTTCGAACGATCCAACACTGGTGGCAAAAGCGTCCAGACCGTCGGGGCCACTAAGGATGGAGAAGGCCAGTTCCAGATCACGGATGCTCCGCGCCATCGGTCCCGTATGCCAGAACCGACGCGGCACCCGCGGCCAGACGCCCGTCATGGGAATGCGCCCGTGGGTCGGTTTGAGCGAGACAATTCCCGTTTGAGCGGCCGGCCCCCGAACCGAGATCGCCAGGTCCGTGCCCAGACCCAACGGGGACATGCCGGCAGCGATCGCGGCCGACTCCCCCCCGCTTGACCCGCCCGGTGTGCGCGTCAAATCCCAGGGATTGTTCGTGCGGCCGCTCAGCAAATTATCACTTTCGATCCAGTACGAGAACTCCGGAAGATTGGTTTTAGCGAGCAGAATGGCGCCCGCCTTCTTCAGCCGCGCGACACTGGTGGCATCGTTGTGGGGCATGCGCCCTTTAAAGATGGGGGAGCCCCGTTGGGTCATGACGTTGGCGGTGTCGATCGAATCTTTCACCGTAAAGGGCACCCCATGTAAAGGGCCAAGCTCTTGCCCGCTCAGCACGGCCGCTTCGGCTACCCTGGCGGCTTGACGTGCGCTGTCCGCAATGGTAACAATGGCGTTGATCGCTGGGTTGAGGGCTTCAATACGGTCGAGGTGCGCGTTCACAACTTCGACGGGGGAGACCTGGCGGGTGCGGATTAGTTTAGCCAGGGTACTGGCATCCTCATAAAAGAGTGGACTATTGTCTTGTGCTTCCATCACTTGGGTTTTATCGTTTCGTTCACTCATTGGCTAAAGTAGCGGGACAAAAGTAGCGGGGAAGAAACCCCTGAAACGAAGCTATATGACACAATTTGGCGTTGACATTTATCACGCTTTTGGGGCTAAAACGGAATGGCTACTAAAGGTATTTTCAACGGTAGAGAGTACGCTTCATGTCAAAGAGGAGCGTTTTATCAGACATTGACCTCTTACTATCTGTAACTTACGACTTAGAGCATCAGAGAGCTAGTGAATTTGGCGTGAAATAAGATTAAGCGAACTCACCAAGAAAGACGGCAAACAGGTTTCACTTAAACAATGCCATTCGGCGATGCGTTGATAAGGGTCTGCATTTTGTGCGCAACATGTCAATCCGTCTTTATGAAAACGCTTGTCGTATTTTACTCTACCTATGGCCACCTCTGGACCTTGGCCGAAGCCATT
>CAXVWN010000366.1:0-13649 GCA_964263725.1 Spirosoma sp. | reverse complement strand
GTTTTGCGCAATTCGTATAGCGTCTCTACGTAGGACGCGTATTGTGGCGACGTAGCCGGATTGACAATGTTCAGAGTAGCCATATCCACCGGCAGGCCAAGCCGCTTGATGGACGCCATAATTTCAGTTTCGTCGCCCAGTAAGGTGATCGTTACTACGTTCTGGGTTAGGAGCCGGACAGCCGCCGTGAGGATGCGATCGTCGTTTCCTTCGGGAAGCACAATGTGTTTTTTCTGACTCTTGGCCGTTTTCACCAACTGGTATTGAAACATATGTGGCGTAATGCCCTCGGCGTGGAAGGTGACAATCCGGTCGTCGAGCGCCTTGGTATCCATATGGGCTTCAAACAGGTTCAGGGCCAGCTCGATTTTAGGTTTGTTATCGGCCGTGATGCGGGAACGGATCGCACCGATGGCCGTGGTCGTACCAAAAGTGCCCTGCTTAACGGTCAGGATCGGTAGCACCGTCTGGAGTCCTGAAATAAGCCGGGTAACGGGCTCATCCGGTACCGTATCGGCCGTGAGCACAATGCCTGCTACTTTCGGATAATTCGCGGACAGATTGGCCTGTAAGGCGCCGATAATAATGTCGCCCCGATCGCCCGGCGTGACGATCAGTACGTTTTCTTTGATGTAATTCAGGAAATTAGGCAGCATCATTGCCCCCGTGACGAAATTGTCTACAGGGTTTGACAACAAACTCTCGCCCAACAAAACTTTGGCCCCCAACGCATCTTTGATTTCCTTCATGGTTGGGCTCTGCAACTGTTTTTCCCAGGGAATAACCGTGAGCAGAATATCGGCCGGTAGCTGCATGCGGAGCAGCGCCCGGACGTCCTCCACTTGGTCAGGCTTCACCCGATTGGCTACCAGACCCAGCACCTGTACGTCCCGACTGACAAAGCCCTGGAGAGCGCTCTGGGCCGAACTGACAATCTGAGCGGTTGATTTTCCGTCGCCACTAATAACGATCAGCACGGGTGCCCCAAGGTTTTTAGCAATGGCGGCATTCGACTCAAATTCAAAGGCAGTTCCTTCTCCCAAAAAATCACTACCATCAATGACGGTAAAATCGCAGCTGTCTTCCAGGACTTTATACTTGCTGATAATGGTATTCAGCATGTCGCTACGTCCGGCAGATTCCATGCGTTGCAGAGCTTCCTGCCGGGTGAAGGCATAGGTGGCTTCGTAGGGAATGGGCAGGGCAAAGTAGTCCAGGATGGTTTCGATATGGATTTCTTTCTGACCTGCCAGTTGCTCGGTAATAATGGGTTTGAAATACCCTACCTTTTTGGTTTTCCCCAGCAACCAGTTGACCAGGCCAAGGGCTACCAAGGACTTACCGGTATAGGGTTCTACAGACGCGATGTAAATGGCTTTAGTCATACGATACGTTGCTTGTGAATAGTCAGTACGAATCAGTCAGTGTCCGCTGTTTAGAAGCAATGAATCAATTCGATATGTGTATGTATAGTAAACAAGCTAAAAGGCTCGGTTTATGTTTGGGGCTACCACGTTAAGTAAAACCTTATTAGATCGGTTCCACAGCAAGCGCAGTTGTAAAACATTTTTCCTTATTTGGAGCTGTATTCCTGTCCTGTGGACGCGCGAAAAATATTGAGCAAATTGTTAAGCAACATGTTGGAGCTACCTTAACAAAAATGGCTGGCCCAATGAGAGCCAGCCATTTGTAGTGAATGATGATGACTGATTTTTTTACTTTTTAGCCGAAGCAATCAGGTCATTGGCCATTTTTACATAGTCCGCATTTTTTGCTTCGGTCGCCAACGCAACCGTTTTTTCGGCGCTGCTAATCGCACTGGCTTTTTCGTTCAATTTCAGTTCAATCCGGGCTTTCAGCAACATCACCCAAAAAGCTTTCGGATTTTGGTCCGTGGCCTTGCTTACCCAGCCCAGGGCTTGTTTTAAATCCCGATTGGTATCGTAATAATAACTGGCTGCCTCAAAGTAAGCAGGCTTATCAGACGCTAATGAAGCCTCAATATTCTTCACGATCGTTTGATCAATATCGGCTGTGACGGTAACAGGAATGCGGGTTTTATCCCACATGATTTCCAGCACAGCCGAGTTAGGCAGAATATCGGCTATGTTGATGGTAAAGGTTTCAACTTTGTTGGCCAACGTAGTCGGTTTCACCTGAACCCGTACGACTTCGTTTTCCTTTTTGTAATCGCCCACATTCGCACCCAGGGCCAAATCTTTGGAAAGCATAACTTCCCAACTGGTTTTGCCCGGAATGGTGAACAGCCCGTAGGTACCCGCTTTTACCTCTTTGCCTTCTAGTTTCACATCTGATGAAAACGTGATTTTAGAGGTGGCATTCGCGCCGGTACGCCACACCTTATCATAGGGAACCAGATCGCCAAAAATAGTCCGTCCTTTCACTGCCGGTCTGGAGTATTCGAGGGTAATGTTACCTAAAGCGAAACTTTGTTTGGTGGTTTGGGCAGGACTGGCGGCTGGTACGTTAAGCTGAGCCCGAGCGATTGAGAATGAACAAAGCGTAAGTAGAATAGCTACGGCAATTGGCTGGAAATTTAGGCGCTTCATGATGAAGGAATGATGAAATTAATAGGTGTAAGTTTATTTATTTTGACCCCCAAAGGTACATATTATTGTGCCTGTTACGATTTTTCTAAAATCAAGTAAACATAGGGGCCTAGTTAAATTGGGTAGAGGATAAAATTAAGCAGTAAGCGATAATCGGATATAAAAGGCAATTAAGCAGTCGATAAAGCAACTTTTTTTTAGGCAACTGCCTGATTGTTAATCAGTATTGTACATATCAGGTAACTTGGCTTGAGTTTCGGCAGGATGGCTTGCCGGAAATGACAGCGTCGGGAGAGATTCATGCTGTACAACCCGGAAAGCTTCGCCGGGCGAGCTGGGAATCGTAAGAAAGCCCTAACTCCTGAGCCATATCAGACTATGCACTGACGAGCCTCATGGCCTCAATAGTTGTCTATGGCCAACTTGCCTCAAAATTTTGAGGCATGAATACGGCAGCGATTTTATCAACCACTTGTTACCACTGCAGCAATGACTGCACGGAGCACACCATCCTGTACGAAGAGAAAAACTTCTGTTGTGACGGGTGCAAAACAGTGTATAGTATTCTCAGCCAGCACCAACTTTGCCAATATTATGCTATAAATCAAGGAGAGGAAGGCGGGCAGACTGACAATACGCTTAAAACAGGTAACCTACGCAAAGCCAGCAATTCCGATGCCACGCTGGGACCAGACCAATCGAGGTTAGACTTTCTGGATAATCCGGATATTATAGCGCAGTTGCTGGAGTTTTCCAGTGAGTCGGTGGCAAAAATTACGTTCTATATTCCAGCAATTCATTGCAGCTCATGTTTGTGGCTATTGGAACATCTTTACCGGCTTCATGCGGGCATTCAGCAGTCGCAGGTGGATTTCCTCAAAAAGCAGGTTCATCTTACTTACCAACCCGACAAGCTGACGCTTCGACAGGTTGTTGAACTGCTCAGTTCTATTGGCTACGAACCATTAATTAGCCTCAGCGATGTTGTCAGTCAACAACAAAAGCCAACGTACCGCCCATTACTATACCGGCTATCTGTGGCGGGATTCTGCTCGGGCAACATCATGTTGTTCAGTTTTCCCGAATACCTTGGTCTCGACGATCCGTCGTTCAGGCACCTTTTTGGGATACTCAATATAGTATTGGCAATCCCGGTGGTGTTTTACGCGGCATCGGGCTACTTCGAATCGGTATGGACGAGTTTGAAGAAAGGGATTATCAACATTGATCTTCCTGTTTTGCTGGGTATTCTGGTGGCGTTTTTTCGGGGAATCTACGAAGTGCTGTTTCTTAATGGGGCGGGCTACTTTGATTCGTTATCGGGTTTGATTTTCTTTCTGTTATGTGGCAAATGGTTCCAGCAACAAACGCACAAATTTCTCTCGTTCGACCGCGATTATAAAGCCTATTTCCCCCTTGCCGTAACGGTGCTAAATTCGGAAGGAGAGACCGTAGTACCCGTGGCGCAACTCCGCAAAGGCAACCGCATTCGGGTCCGAAATCACGAATTGATTCCTGCTGATGGCCTACTTTACAAGGGTCAGGCCCGAATCGACTACAGTTTTGTAACGGGCGAATCGGTGCCCGAGATCAAGGAGACTGGCGCATTGCTCTATGCGGGTGGTCGGCAGATAGGGGAGGCCATCGAGCTGGAAATCGTCCGGGAAATGTCGCAGAGTTACCTGACTCAACTCTGGAATAACGATGCCTTTCGAAAAGAGAATACATCCCGGATACGCACTTTTGCCGATGTAATAGGTAAATATTTCACGTTAACTGACATTGCGTTAGCAACATTGGTGGGATTGTATTGGTACGCCTTCGACCCCAGTCGCGCCGTCAACGCCTTTACGGCTGTGCTTATTATTGCCTGTCCCTGTGCACTTTCGTTATCGTATCCATTTGCACTGGGCAATGGCCTGCGCAAGCTGAGTCAACAGAAATTGTACCTTAAAAACGCCAATGTTATTGAGCAAATGGCCGGTTGCGATATTATTGTTTTCGACAAAACGGGTACGCTGACGGCGATAAAAAGCGAAAGCGTGAATGAGCGAAAGAGCGTTGCTCATATAGTGGAAGATTTTGCGTCAATACTGACTGATTATGAACGTTCGCTGGTCGCATCGTTGGTCCGGCAATCCGCTCATCCATTGAGCCGCAGGCTAACAACTCATCTGGAAAATAGTATGCCCTTGTTGGTCAAGGAGTTTACCGAAGTGCCCGGACATGGTCTACAGGGAATCGTAGACGGATGGCATGTGAAACTGGGATCTCACTCGTTTGTTACTCCGTGGATGGGTGGAACGCAACCCATAACCAGCTCGGCCGGTGCTACTGTACATATCACGATTGAGCAGCAATATCGAGGTTGTTTTTGCTTTTCAAATCAGTACCGGCCCGGCCTTGATGCCATGTTTAGTGAACTCAAATCCACACACGCGCTATACCTGCTTTCGGGTGATAACACGACGTCTCAACCTGAACTAAGTCGCTGGTTTGACCCTGGCAACATGACCTTTAACTGCCAGCCCCAGCAAAAACTTGACGTAGTACAGCAATTGCAAGCGCAGGGCCATCGTGTGCTGATGATCGGCGACGGATTAAACGATGCCGGAGCGCTGAAACAGGCCGACGTTGGCATTGCCGTCACCGATGATACTATCCGGTTTACGCCTGCCAGCGATGCCATTCTGGAAGCGCCTTCATTGCATCAGCTACCCGGTACGTTACGATACAGCCGGTTCGCTATGCGCTTGATCTGGTTCAGTTTCGCCGTTTCGCTGCTCTATAATTTCGTTGGTCTGACCTATGCGTTGACGGGTCATCTGTCGCCAGTGATTGCAGCCATACTAATGCCGGTCAGTTCGGCAACTATGCTCTTGATGGCAACGGTTGGTATGCGGTGGCGGAAAGTGGCGTAGTCATGTCAGCCAACAAAAGAGGCTCTTGTTTCCAGCGATTTGCGGAAACAAGAGCCTCTTCCTACATCAAACTCTTTACATATACGCTTCGTCGCGACCGACACGGAGCTTCACGATTTTTAAGGCGTTAAGTACTTTCAGCAACGGATAAGCCGGGTCGAATTCATGCCAGCGGAAACCGCCAAAGTTAGGACGGCCGCCAAACCGGTGGTGATTATTGTGGTACGATTCGCCCATCATCAGAAAATCAAATGGCAGCAGATTTTTGGCCGTATCGTCTACCTGAAAATTCGTGTAGCCATAGCGATGCGCATACCAGTTGATGATCGCGCCGTGAATGGGTCCCATCAGAAAATGAATTGGCAACAGCAAAAACATCCAGGGCGACGTAGCAAACTGAATGTAAAACAGCGTGTAAGCCGTTCCCCAGGCTAACCGCACCGGCCAGCGACTCCCGAATTGTTCCATCCATTCCCAATTGGGAACTCCCTTTTTAAACTTCGCCGGAATCGAGTCCCGGTTGTTCTTGATGTCGCTATAAAAGAGCCGGGTCTTCCACATCATGTCGAATAGATTTTTGGAATACTGGGGTGAGTGCGGATCGGATTCAGTATCGGCGTGGGCGTGATGCAGCCGGTGCATAATACCATAGGCGCGCGGACTCAGAAAGGAGGAACCCTGCCCAACAAAGGTCAGTACGTAAAAAACTTTCTCCCAACGTTTGCTCATGGTGAACATCTGGTGGGCTGCGTACCGGTGAAGAAAGAGAGTTTGCATTAGCACCGACAGGTACCAGTGAGCGAGAAAAAAAATCAGAATAATCATCTACTAACTAAGGCATCGATAGGGCCGGTGCCAGCCCGTACATTAAATGAGATTCAGCTCGATTTCGGCGTCACTCATAGCATAAGTGAGACGTGAGAAACGTCTGGCGGCAAAAGTAACCGCACCCGCCAGCCCTACACCTGACACCCGTCAACGGGTAGGTTGAGTTTAATCAGCCGGGCTAAAATCAGCTTCCCGGTTGATTAAACTCATGATTCGGTTCCTGAAATTCATCCACTTTTGACCCGTTAACCGCTTACAGATATGACCATTATCTATTTTATGATCGGGATTAGTTTGTTGATGGCGCTGGGGTTTCTAGTCGCGTTCATCTGGTCGATACGCACCGGCCAGCAGGACGATTTATACACGCCTTCCCTCCGCATGCTGCTTGACGACAATCAGCCAACCACCGCTACCGACACTCCATCTAATTTACCGCTATGAATGTTTCGCAGAAACCGCCCATAATCATCTCGCCCGATCGAACGCGTTTGGGGCAGGGGAACGCTCCCGGTGTGGAGTGTTTCGCCTACGACAACACTATCGTTCGCAATTTCGCCGTCGCCACCATCATCTGGGGATTGGTCGGTATGCTGGTTGGCGTCTTAATTGCCAGTCAGTTGTTTGCGCCAGCCGCAAACCTGGGCAACCAGTACACGACTTTCGGTCGGATTCGCCCACTGCACACGAATGCGGTCATTTTTGCGTTCGTCGGCAATGCTATATTTATGGGCGTTTATTACTCCCTGCAACGGCTCTGCAAGGCCCGGATGTTCAGCGATGTGCTGAGTAAAATCCATTTCTGGGGCTGGCAGACCATTATCGTGGCGGCCGCTATTACGTTGCCACTCGGTATGACGACCTCCCACGAATATGCCGAACTCGAATGGCCAATTGACATTGCCATCACCCTGATTTGGGTCGTGTTCGGGATCAATATGTTCGGCACGATTATCAAACGCCGGGAGCGCCATTTATACGTAGCGATCTGGTTTTACATCGCTACGTTCGTGACGGTGGCCGTATTGCACATCGTCAATTCGTACGAAATGCCGGTCAGTCTGTTCAAAAGCTACTACGTCTATGCGGGTGTTCAGGACGCGCTGGTGCAGTGGTGGTACGGTCACAATGCCGTAGCTTTCTTTTTGACGACGCCGTTTCTGGGCATGATGTATTACTTTTTGCCCAAAATGGCCAACCGGCCGGTGTACTCCTACAAACTGTCGATTCTCCACTTCTGGGCGCTGATTTTCATTTATATCTGGGCCGGACCTCACCATTTATTATACACATCCCTGCCCGATTGGGCGCAGTCGCTGGGCGTTGTTTTCTCGATTATGCTGATTGCGCCCTCCTGGGGTGGAATGATCAACGGGTTGCTGACCCTGCGCGGAGCCTGGGATAAAGTTCGGGAAGATACCATTCTCAAATTCATGGTCGTGGGCGTAACGGCCTATGGCATGGCGACCTTTGAGGGACCGATGCTGGCGCTTAAAAATGTCAATGCCATTGCCCACTTTACGGACTGGGTTGTTGCCCACGTACACGTGGGTGCCCTGGGCTGGAACGGTTTCCTGGCCTTTGCTATCCTGTACTGGCTCATTCCCCGCATGTACCGAACTCCGCTGTTTTCTAAAAAACTGTTGGGTGTTCACTTCTGGCTCGGTACGCTGGGCATCCTGTTTTACGCCGTGCCAATGTACATTTCGGGTTTCACGCAGGGAATGATGTGGAAGGAATTTACGCCCGAAGGCGTCCTGAAATACCCGAATTTTCTGGAAACGACACTGCAACTGCTGCCCATGCACCGGATGCGGGCGATTGGTGGCCTGTTCTATCTGATGGGTGCTATTTTGATGGCCTACAATCTGTTTCGGACGATGGCTACCGGGAAACTACTCGCCAACGAAGCCGCCGAAGCACCTGCCCTAACCGAAGCGTATACACCAACCGGCAGCGATACGTACTGGCATCGCTGGTTTGAGCGCAAGCCCATTCAATTGCTGATCGGTTCACTGATTGTCATCCTGATTGGTACGATGGTTGAATTAGTGCCGACGTTCATGGTCAAATCAAATGTACCTACGATTGCGGCTGTGCAACCCTACACGGCGCTCGAAGTGCAGGGCCGCGACCTCTACATTAAAGAGGGTTGTGTTAATTGCCACAGCCAGATGGTTCGGCCGTTCCGAAGTGAAACGGAACGTTACGGCGAGTACTCGAAAGCGGGTGAGTTTGTGTATGATCACCCGTTTTTGTGGGGCAGTAAACGGACCGGTCCTGATCTTCACCGCGTGGGCGGCAAGTATCCAAACGCCTGGCATTATCACCACATGCGTGACCCAACATCCATGTCGCCGGGGTCAATTATGCCGCCGTATCCGTGGCTTCTGGAACAACCGCTCGACATTTCAACGACATCGGCTAAGCTGAGAGCGCTTCAAAAAGTGGGAGTACCCTACGATGACTTAACGATCGATCACGCCAACGAGGATCTGCAAAAATAGGCGAAATTAGTGAGCAATCAACTCGCCAAAGACGGCATCCAGGTAAAACCCGACCGCGAAATCGTCGCGCTGATTGCCTACCTGCAACGGCTAGGCACGGATATTAAGAAAATGGAAACGACCACTAAATGAATAATGCAAAATGAATAATGGATAATAATCTGCAGGCTGCGGTTCTCTGTCCATTATTCATTTTGCATTTTACATTATCAAATAACATCCTCATGTTCAAGCAATTCATCTCAAAAATTCCCGGAGCGGATATTTACATGGTCGGCTCGTTTGTCACTTTTTTGGTCTTTTTCTCGCTGGTCGGCCTGTATTTGCTGCTGGTCGATAAAACCTATATCCGGCAAATGAGCCAGATGCCACTCGATGATTCCTCCACCGATTAACCTGCTTTCTCTGTTATGAACGTACTTATTTTTCTCGAGAGCGGGCTACTGGTCCCGGATTTAGTCAAGTCCAATTGGGCTATCTCGTCGGGTCAGGATCTCGTGTTGCTCATGCTATCTTTTTTTCTGCTGGTTGGCATGATGATTGTGGGCGGGGTGGCGATTTATTTACTGGTTGTTCTCAAAAAAGCGTTGGATCCCGAGCCAGTTATCAAGCCCGTCGATCCACGTCCGCTGTGGCAACGGGTGGCAAGTTTACATCCGTTGAGTCAGGAAAAAGACCTGATCATGGAACACGCCTACGACGGTATTGCTGAACTCGATAACCCAACGCCACCCTGGTTTATGGCGTTGTTTTACAGTACAATTGCCATTGCGGTAGTCTACATGATCGTCTACCATGTCATCGGTTCGGGTGATATTATGGTGCAGGAATACACGCAGGAAATGGCTGCTGGCGAACAACAACGGGAGGATTACATCAAGAAAGTAGCCGGGTCGATCAATGAAAATACGGTTACGCTCGCGAAAGATGCGAAAAGCCTTGGCGCTGGGAAGGCGCTTTTTGCCCAATACTGTACAGCCTGCCACGGGGCTAATGCTGAGGGCAAAGTTGGTCCTAATTTGACGGACGCCTACTGGCTGCACGGTGGCCATGTAAAAGCAATTTTTCACACGATTACCGAAGGCGTACCCGAAAAGGGCATGATTTCCTGGAAGCGCCAGCTCAATCCCCTTCAGGTACAACAACTGGCCAGCTATATTCTATCGATTCAAGGATCGAAACCGGCTGGAGCCAAGGAACCACAGGGCGAAAAGGAAGTGGAAACGACTCCGGTGGCCATGCGCTAATCGACAACAATATGAACACTAACTTCGCGTCGTCACCGTCCAGTTTTCGCGATACGCTACCAACAGTTAATCCGTCGGGTGGTCGGCAGTGGCTTTACCCACGTAGTACCACGGGGCGGTTTACCCGCTGGCGTACGATCGTGGCGGTTGTGTTATTGACAGTCCTGTTTGCCGGGCCGTTTGTGTGGATCGACGGGCACCCGCTGTTTCTGTTCAACGTACTTGAGCGTCGGTTTATCTTTTTTGGTGTCACGTTCTGGCCCCAGGATTTTTACCTGGTCGCCTTTGGGCTAATTACGTTCATTGTGTTCATTGCGCTGTTTACGGTCGTGTATGGGCGGGTGTGGTGCGGCTGGGCCTGCCCGCAGACGATTTTTATGGAAATGGTTTTTCGCAAAGTCGAAGGCTGGATCGAAGGCGATCACAACGCCCGGAAACGACTCGATGCCAGCTCGTGGACGACCGAAAAAATAACAAAAAAGAGTCTCAAACACGGCGTCTTTCTTCTGATTTCGTTCGCCATCAGCAATACGTTTCTGGCCTACATCATCGGCCGCGACCAATGGCTGAAACTCATCATGGACAACCCGGCTGAGCACTTGGTGGGGTTAACAATGATCCTGCTGTTTACGGGCGTATTTTATCTCGTTTTTGCCTGGCTGCGCGAAGTCGTTTGCACAACTATTTGCCCCTATGGACGGCTACAAGGCGTTTTGCTGGATAAAAACTCGCTGATTGTTGCCTATGATTATATACGGGGTGAGCCACGCGGGAAACTGAATAAAACGGATTTGGTTAGAGCACCCGTAACCCATCCCAAGGCTGATTGTATCGACTGTAAACTCTGCGCGCAGGTCTGCCCGATGGGGATCGACATACGAAACGGGACGCAATTGGAATGTATCAACTGCACGGCCTGCGTGGACGCCTGTGATAGCGTAATGACCAAAATCAATCGGCCACTGGGCCTGATTCGGATGGATTCGCAGCGGGGTATTGACGATGGAAAATCATTTCGTTTTTCCGGCCGAATAATAGCCTACAGCCTGATGCTCATAGCGTTGTTGGGAGTTATGTGCTTTCTGCTCGTCAGTCGTCCGATCGTGGACGTAACCTTGCTTCGGGCACCGGGGCAGTTGTTCCAACGCGAGTCGGGCGGTAACGTATCGAATCTGTATCTGGTGGAGGTCGTTAATAAAACGTACCGACCGCAAGCGGTTCAGTTCCGATTAAGCCGTCCCGATGCCAGGCTGCGGTTTGTCCAGCCGCTTTCGCTGGTCCCGGCCGGGACATTAACTAAGGGTATGTTTTTCATTGATCTGCCCGAAAAAACGATTCGCGAAACTAGCACATCTCTCCACCTCGACGTACTAGTGGGCACCGAAGTTGTCGACCAGATCGAGACAACATTTTTAGGGCCACTAAACCAACAAAGCAAATGAACTGGGGAAAAGCCATCGTACTCACCTTTATCCTGTTTGCCGGATTTATCGGCGTCATGATTTACCGGATGTGTCGCCAGAGCGTCGATCTGGTACGCGACGATTATTACCAGACCGAAATCGTTTACCAGCAGCAGATCGACCGTATCGCCAATGCTCGCCAAAATAAACCCATTTCCATGACTTTTCAGGCCGATAGCCAGCAGTTTACCATCGTATTGCCTATGGCATTGCGCAAGGGCGAGCTTCACTTTTACCGTCCCGCTAATCGCGAACTGGATTTCAATGTGCCCATTCCCATCGCTCACACCAGCCGACAGGTGGTGTCAACGGCCAAGCTGGCACGGGGATACTGGCGGGTACAATTTACCTGGTCGGATGGCGAACACGACTATTACAATGAAGACGATTTGTTTTTATAAACGCCTATGAATCTGCACATACTCTGGTGGGCAGCCGCCCTGACAACGGGCGTCGTGGGTAGTCTGCACTGCGTGGGTATGTGCGGGCCACTGGCAATGGCATTGCCCGTCGGGCGACTGCCCCGCTCGCAAAGGGGGCTGGCAATCGCGCTTTACCACACCAGTCGGGTAACGGCTTATGCCGGGCTTGGTTTACTTATGGGCACTATTGGGCAGGGGCTATTACTGATCGGTTTGCAACGACCGGTTTCTATTGCCGCTGGCTTGTTTTTGCTGCTTTGGACATTTGTGAATCGGGGGAAATTGCCGGGTATGGCCATGAGCCGGGCTACGCGTTGGGTCGTTCAACCCATGACTCGCTTTCTGCACAGCCCTACAGTATCGGCGTTTGCCGGGCTGGGTTTTCTGAACGGGTTGCTGCCCTGCGGCTTTGTGTACGTAGCGCTGACAGGAGCTGTTACAACTGAAAATGCGATTACTGGTGCTGTTTACATGGCGCTGTTTGGTCTGGGCACCGTGCCGGCACTGCTTACGGTTCGGTTTTTACCGAATCTGTTTCCGGCGGCACTCCGTCAGCGATTTACGCTGTTCATGCCCTTTATATCCGTTGCCTTAGCTTTGTTATTGTTGATTCGGGGCGTCTATAACCCCATTGTTACGGACGAAACGGGACGCAAAATTCCGGTTTGTCATGGCGTTAGACCAGACGTAGCGCAGGTTAAACCATAGGTTAGATGTAGGAAAAGTTTTTTTGACAGGATTACAGGATTAAACAGGATGAGTCTACTAGAAATTCTGCAATCCTGTCAAAAAAACTTTTCCTACACCCGTATCCTTGGATGGTAATTCTGAAATAACTGACAACAAACAGTTATGAAACTAATTCTGCTCAGCCGTCGCATCGTCCAGAACGACTACTTTTAAGCCGTTACGTACGTTTAACTGGTATCTATGAAAACGGCTTTATTTATTACAGACGGCTCTGTTGATTCTGCCCTTTCCCTGCGTCGCTGGCTGTCTACTAATCCCGAAGCGGCTATTCGCCTGACGGTGGTGCATCCTTATGACATTGAGTTGGGAACTACACTCACTAAGAATACCTGTCGTGTCGCGAAACAACAATCTGTCGACCGGCTGGAACACTGGCTGAACATGTTGCCTCAGCCGTGGCCGGGCGAACTGAAGACGAAAACTCTACTGGCCAGTTCTGAATTAGCCGTTACGATTCACCTGTTGTTACGGCCCTATACATATCTGCTCGTTGACGATCAGACATTTGGTTCGCCTATGAATTTAGATTCACTATTGAATAAGACAACAACAGAACTATGTCGGTTAGGTGATTGCAGTTTCGCTGTGATTTCCTAGGGACTGTCTGAACCCTGAAACCCCTAAATCCCCTTCAGGGCAGGGCTGTTAAGTTCTAATCCCGAACCGGGCCGCCGGAGCGGGGATGCAATGATTTTTGAAAAGGAGATTGAGCTCCATGTTGAACCCTGAAAGGGTGAAATAATGTCACCCTTTCAGGGTTTTTCAACTAATTGGCCTCTATTTTTTCTATAATCCTACCACGCCTTCGGCGTTGAAAAACAGAACTTAACAGCCCTGCCCTGAAGGGGACTTGGTTCGTGCTTAGATAAAGTCCCCTTCAGGGGATTTAGGGATTTCAGAGCTGTTACGATGTATTTTATATATAGGTTCTAAAATACAGT
>CAXVWN010000365.1:0-16066 GCA_964263725.1 Spirosoma sp. | reverse complement strand
TCAATGCCCGTTATAGGCGAAATACTGCCCGCTGTGTCGCCATCCATCGTGGCGTAACCAACAGCGGCTTCGGAGCGGTTCGAGGTTGTGAGCAGCAACGCATTGTTGATGTTGGCCAGCATCCAGATACTTGGTGCCCGCACCCGCGCCTGAATATTTTGCAGCGCCAGATCGTCGGTATCCCATGATAGTTTACGCCCCAGTTGTTCTTCAATCAACCCGCGATAGGTTTCCACCAGCCCGTTAATGTTGATATTCAGGAAAGTAGCGCCAATGTCGTCAGCTAGTTCTTTAGCGGAGTTAAAGGTATCGTCGGAGGAGTTCTCCGTACCCTGATACATGACCGTCAGCAGTTTGCCGACCATCTCTTCGGGCGTTTTACAAGCCTGAAGAGCCTTGATGTAGCCGAGCTTTTTCTTGACGCCATCCAGGCCGATATTCTGAACGGCCATTTGAATCATTAGGGATACCAGCGCGGCAATGGACGACGAATCGGCCCCGCCACTCAACGACAAGACGTATCCCTGCGAGCGGCTTTTGCGCAGGTAATCAAACAGGCCAAGGGCAACGGCCCGTGCAAATTCTTCTTCTTTTAGGTAACCACCCCGCTCCCACACTTCGAGTTCAGCTTTCTGAATAACGGGCGAAATGTCGGGCCAGTCGAAACGATCCGACACCCGTAGGTTTGGGTAGGCAAGGGCAATATTGCCGCGATTTTGTGTCTGATTTAAGCGAGTTGCCTCCACATCAACAACAGCAGGAACGATCAAAAAATCTTCGTAACTCAAGCGATCTCCCGACACCAGCAATTCGCCATTGGAAGCGACCATCGAGTCACCATCGTAAATCATTCGGCCCGCTTCATTGCCCAGCATGTTGGCATAGATGTAGCTGACGCCAAACGCCCGCGATGCATCGACCACAAACCGTTCGCGCACCTGCGATTTTAGAAACGCAAAGTGACTGGCAGTGGGGTTGAGAATAATATCGACGCCCCGTTCGTATAGAATTCGTCCGGGCCGGTTAGCCACCCAGGCATCTTCGCAAATCTCAAATCCAACTCGAATGCCTGATAGATCAAAGACAAGATCGCCAAATGGATACGAAAACTCGCCAATTTTAATTTCGTCGCGAACGTAGGGATTCCAGGGCTGAAACCAGCGCGTTTCGTAATGAACACCGTTGTTGGCGAGGTTCTGTTTAACGGCAAAACCCAGAATCCGTTTATTCGCAATCAGGCAAGCCGTATCGTACGTCCGGTTATTGTGGCGCAACGGCAAACCAACCGCTACGGCTATGTCATTCGTATACTCAACAATTTCCAGCAGTGATGCAATGGATTGGTCGATGGTATTCTGGGCAAAAAACGCATCCTCACAACCATATCCCGAAATACACAATTCGGTCAGACACAGCAGACTTACGCCCTGCCGTTGGGCTTCTTCAATGGCGTTGATGATATTTTGCTTATTGTGATCCCAGGCAAGCGGGGTTTGATTCAGAACACCAGCGGCTACTTTTAGGAGTTTCATGGGTAATAGCGAAAGAGCGAAAGAGTGAAAGAGTGAAAGAGCGGTTGTCACATCAACCAGCCACGATCCTTATTTCAGCATTGATTAGATTATCTATCAAGACAACAAAGATGGGGCGAAAATAGATTTGGCAAACACCACTAACTAACGCGATTACGCCATATTCACTAAATCAGGTCAGGCCAATCATCAAAAAAGCCGAACCAGATATCCTGATTCGGCTTTTTTGATGATGTTAACTCAGTTTCTACTTCTCGTTATTTCCTCCGCCTACTTTCCCAGCTTTGTTGGTCGGGCCGGTAGCTGTTGGGGCAGGATTCTTGACGTACTTATCAAGCCAGCCGTTCATTTCCCACAGCATATGCAGGAGCGATTCTTTGGCCGTGTAGCCATGACTTTCGTAGGGCAGAAACACGAGTCGCGTTGTGGCACCAAAGCCTTTGAGGGCGTTGTAGTAACGTTCTGACTGGATCGGGAACGTACCGGTGTTGTTATCGGCCTCGCCATGAACCAAAAGCAAAGGCGTCTTCATCTTGTCGGCATTCATAAACGGCGACATGGTGTTGTACACATCCGGCGCCTGCCAGTAACTGCGCTGCTCATTTTGGAATCCGAAGGGTGTCAAGGTTCGGTTATAGGCGCCACTGCGGGCAATACCGCCTTTAAATAACTTACTGTTCGACAGTAGGTTTGCAGTCATGAAGGCGCCGTACGAGTGACCGCCTACTCCTACCCGGCTCGAATCGACTACGCCCAATCGAACACCTTCGTCGATGGCCGCTTTCGCACTTGAGACTAATTGATCAACATACGTATCATTTGGTTCTTTATCGCCCTCGCCCACAATAGGAATACTGGCGTTGTCCAGAATGGCGTACCCCATTGTCACGAATGCCGCGCCACCCCAGTAGCTAATCCGGTTGAATTGGTAAGGTGATCCAGACACCTGACTGGCCGCTTCTTTACTTTTAAATTCGGCTGGATAGGCCCACAAGAACGTTGGCAGCGGCCCTTGTTCTTTTTTATAACCAACGGGCAAATAAAGCGTGGCCGTTAGCTCGACACCGTCTGCCCGTTTGTAGCGAAGTTGTTGTTTCTGAATCCCTTTCAACTGCGGGTAAGGATGCGGAAAGAATGTTGCCTGCACGGGAGCGATCTTAGCCTTCAGGTTGCGGACGAAATAATTCGGATTTTCGTCAGGCGTTTCACGAGTGGTTAGAATTACTTGTTTTGCAGCATCCAGAACAGCAATTGGCCGCTCAAAATACGGAGATGCCGACCGCCAGAGTTCGCGACTCTGCTTGGTCTTTAGGTTCAGTAAGCTCACAAAAGGCCGGTCGCCCTGGGGCGATGAACCCATTGCATTCAGCATCAGAATCTCATCATTAGGCAGTAAATTCAGCACTTCACGACCGTATTGGTTGTGTTTCATATCTGGCTGACCGGGATTGGTGTATCGGTCTTCGTAAGAACGGTCGAAGAGAACAGCAGTCTGCCAGGTACTTGGATTAACCGTTTTGGTGATGGTTTTACGATTCTGCCACCAGCGTTCAGTAGCCAGCGCCGTTGTTGCATTGCCCCAATCGAAGTTCTCGAAACGAAACTGAGCGGCATAAATTTCTTTCGGCTGAGCAGAAAATGGGGCTTCGATTTGAAAGACTTTGTCCCGAATATCGGCTTTTACTTTCGGATCGCCTTTGTCCTGCGCAACGGTATAATAAACCGACGCAGGCGCATCGGCTCGCCAGTTGAAATCGCGCGGGCCGCTGGGGGCCCCATCGCGGCTGTAGGGCACGGCCTCCTGTAAGGGTCCATCATTCAGACCTTTAACCAATGATCCGGCAATGGCATAAATTTCTGTTTTGAGCGGGAACCGGTTAACGGGCACTAAATATGAAAACGGTGTATGAACCGTCTCGATCATGACATACTGACCATCTGGCGACGGATCGGCCGAAAGGATAATCCCCGGCTGACCGATGTTGGTGGCCGTTCCATCCAGACCCAACCGGACAACCTGCGCCGTGGTGTAAAAAGCAAACTGCTTTTCGTCGGATGGGTTTTTGAGCAAATCCTGATAGGTTGGCGCCTGACCGCGTGTTCCTTTAACGTTTTCCTGCGTAGTAGGCCCTCCCGGAACCCGACTAAGTTCGGGTGCTGGACCACGGCCAGCCGGAATCGTTTTCACAATCAGACTTTTGCTGTCGGATACCCAACGATAAGGTACACCCAGCGTTGCGTTAAGGGCAATCGAACCAACTTTTTGGGCTGCTGACGTAGCGACGTCAACAATATAGAAATCTATGCGGCTATCGGTTGAGTTAGCAAAGGCAACTTTTGTTCCGTCGGGCGACCATTGAACAAAACTCAAAAGGGGCGTAGCGGGCAGACCCGTTATCGCTTTCTCATCTTTATCAGTCAGTTTTTTAAGCTTCAAACCGGTAATGTAGCGGGCTCGGCTAGGGCCGTTATTCGCCGGGTTCAGGCGCAAGCCAGCCAGTTTAAATTCAGGCTGAGCCAGTTCGTCAATTCCGGGAGCGGCTGCCTGTTCGAGAATAAGCATCATATCTCCCTTGTCTGACATGCTAACATTGGGCGTGAGCGGTGCTGTTACCAGATCGGCCAGCGCTTTGGGCGGAGTCTGATATGTGAGGGCATCCTGAGCGTGTCCGGTGAGCGAAAACGAGAGCCAGGAGATAAGCAAAAGCCACCGGCTTTGGCGAGCAGTTAGGTTGTGAAGCATAGAATAAGAGGTTGTTTTCAGGGTAATTAGCGAAGTAAAGATACAGAAAATGAAGGTGATAGCCTCATATTAACCCATCGGAATTGATTCCGGCAAAGCATCAGTTCAAGCGTTGAAAAAAAGCAGGAACAGGGCCTGTTTTTGACAAAGTTTACCGGGAAGCATTTTTAGAGAAACAGTATAACCCCGCCCAGAAAGGGTGGGGTTATAAGCGTGTCTAGTTGCAGCATGGGCTACTAAAAAGAAATACGATAGCCTACTTTCTTATAGTTTTCGTTCGGCAGAATATCCGATCCATTTCCCTCCAGTGTCAAAACCAGATCAACGGTCTTCGTTGTTGTGGCCGGTACTGTTCCGGTTAGAATGTCAACAGCGCAACTGCCCAGACTGGCATTGGCCGGAATGGTAAAAGTGCCGCCTTTCAGATTATAATGGATACCTTCTACAGCCGTTGTATTGTCTTTATCGACAGAGAACTTGATGACTTCGTCTTTGGTACGCTGTGCGCCTACCAGATTCACCTGGGTAGTTTGAGTACCAGCCCCGTTCTTGACCGCCAGCAATGGATATGTTTTCCCAACAGCCAGTGATGTAACGACCGTAGCCTGAAATTCGACAACTGTTTTTTTGTTAAACAGAAAATCGTTTTCCTTAAAGCATGAAGTTTGTGTGATCAGGACAACGCCTATCAGCACGAAACGCAACAATATTTTCATAGCAACGTGGTGTTAATGTTGAGGATTTCGACTGATGGCTTAGTAATTATAGTTCTGTTTCAGATTCTTATTGTTATTGATCTCGCTAATCGGAATCCGGGGCAGAATGCGGTAGTCCGTGAATGGCAAATTTGTGGGTAGCTTGACAATATCACGACCCAGTCGTTTCAGATCCCAGAACCGATGCCCTTCGAAAGCAAGCTCCAACCGACGTTGCCTGATGATTTCATCCAGCAAGGCCGCTCCTGTTAAACCAGCTTTTTCGGTTAGGCCCGCCCGTGTCCTGATCGTGTTTAAATCTTTGATTGCATCCGCTTCTTTGCCCAGACGATAATACGCTTCGGCCCGATTAAGATACATCTCCGAGATACGAATAACCGGAACATTATCGAGGTTAATGGTACCGTTTTTACCCAGAAACTTAGTTGTTTCAATGTTCTGCGCACCGCGTCCTTTTGTACCCAATTCGTACAGTTGACGGCGAATGTCCAGCACTGTAGTGCCACTTTTCTCCAATTCCAGATCGGCTAGAAGAGCCGCCGTCGGGACAACATCGCCGAAACCGCCGGTTGTTGCTGTATTACCAAGCTCTCTAAGTGTCGTGAAGGTTGTCTGCAATGACGTATTAACACCAATATTTTCATTCACCTGAAAATTTATTTCAAACATCGACTCCGGATTAATCGCCGTCCGCCAGCCAGCTATATAATTGGCTTTCGTTTGAAAGACACCTACCCCAGAGGCCAATGCACCGGTGGCGAAGTCGGCGGATTCCTGCCATTTTCCGGCGTAGAGCGCAACACGGGAATAGAGAGCCTGAGATGCCCCTTTCGTTGCGTAGGCTGGCCCTCTCGAATTAGCCGTAGCACTCAGTTTGTCGACAGCTATAGTCAGATCGGCCAGAATCTGCGTGTATACCGCATCAATGGCTGGTCGACTTGGAAACTCAACCTGTTCCAGCGTCAATACGCCCGATAGTATCAGTGGAACACCGCCCCGGTTATACTCAGGAATAATAGCTGTTGGCATATAGGCGTAAGACTTCATCAAATCGAAGTACATCAGAGCTCGCAGGAAAAGGCACTGTCCCTGCAAGGCATTACGCTGGGCATCCGTCATGGTTATTTTGGGAAGCGCGTCCAGAATTAAATTCGCCTGATTGATGCCATAATAGTCCTGTGTCCAGTTAATCAAGTGCGACCCCGGCTGATTTTGATATTCCGCGACCAGACGACTCGAATTGTTGGTGGCGCGTCCATTGTCGGCAAGAACTTCAGGAATGGCAATCAAATCCCGACCATATAAGTCGGTGCTTTGCAGCGCATCATAAACGGCATTGACAGCCGCATTAACAGCATCAAGGCTGGTTAGCGCCGTAGATGAATCAATGGCAGTTCTTGGTTTTACATCAATTAAACTACTACAGGCAAAGAGCCCGAACGTCAGGATCGACGTGGCAAGCACCCGCTTAAACATATATGTTTTCATAAACTGAATGACAAAGGATGAAAGAATTATAAACCGATCTCGACCCCGAATGTGTACGTTTTCGATTGAGGAATAGCACCTGTATTACCCGAACCGAAGTTCAGGAATTCTGGATCGTAGCCTGTCCATTTTGTCCAGGTAACCAGGTTCGTCGCTACCGCATAGATGCGAACATTCTGAAGTATTTTCGTCGCATTAAGCAACGCTTTCGGGAATGTATAGGCCAGCTGTACCTGCTTCAGACGAATATAGGACGCATCTTCAATACTCCGGCTGGTAGCTGATACGTACGAAGAGCCCAGTATTTCGGCACCCCCATTGTAGGGCCGTGGTACGTCGGTGATCTGACCCGGTGTTGTCCAGCGATTGTTGTACGTGTCGGTTAAGGTATTCACATTACGCGTTCCGTCGTCGATCAGGGTAAGTCCTTGCGAGTTATTAACCCGGCGACCGAACTCATACTGGAAAAACGCCGTCAGGTCAAAACCTCTATACGAAATCTGGTTACGCCAGCCCCCATAAATATTGGCAAAGTCTGATCCTAAATATTTCGAATCACGCGGGGTTTGGTAGGTGTACGTAATGTTGCCATTCTGGTCATACCACATGGCCCGGCCCGTAGCGGGGTTTACACCAGCATACACAGCCGCGTAGTTTGCGTAGACAGGCTTGCCAATGATGAAGTTCCGTGTTACGGTCGTGTTACCCGCCTGCACCGGTGCCGTTAACAAAACAAGGCTGTCGACATTAGCTTGTGGGGATATACCGTCATACAATTTGGTAACCTTGTTGTCAATGACCGAAAAGTTAAAACTGCTTTCCCAGCGTAGGGCTGAGGTTTTTAGCACGTCTACACTTATCTCCGCTTCAAAACCCCGGTTTTTCATCTGGCCCGCATTGAACGCGATGGTTGTGTACCCACTGGTGTTGGGCACTTGCCGTTGCAGCAACAGGTCATTACTCGTACGATCATATACGTCAAATTGACCGCGAATCCGGTTGTTAAATAAACTATACTCCAGTCCGGCGGCAACCTCGGTGTTTCGTTCCCATTTCAAATTCGGGTTCGCCAGGCTGGTAGCCGCAACGCCACTGCCACCATTGTAGTTATACCCAGCATAATACAGGCCCCTTGAGTCGAAGTTTCCGATCTGATCATTTCCCGTTGAGCCAAAGCTGGCTCGCACTTTCAATTCCGTCAATACGGGATTGCCTTTCAGGAAGCTTTCATCCGACACTAACCAACTACCCGAAATAGAGGGAAAGAAGCCGAACAGGTTATTGGCACCAAAACGGGAAGAACCATCGTAGCGACCAATAAGTGATAAGAAATATCGGCTCTTGTAGTTATAATCAAGTTTACCAAAGGCTGAAGCCCGGCGATAGCCCGTCCAGGTGCTCGACATACTCTGGTAATTGGCAGCGGCCGAGATGTAGTGAAAGTCTGACGTTGGAAATCCATAAGCCGAACCACTGGTTCCATTCCGTGTGTCGCTCCGGTATTCAAGCCCCGCCAGCGCGTTGATGGCATGTTCGCCAAACTGGTGCGTATAGGTAAGGGCGCCATTTGTGAGGAAGTTAATATTCTCTTCGTTCTGAAACGAGTCCCGCCCGCCTACACTATACGCATCCTGAATGCGGGGATCAGCATAATAATCGCCTTTGATGATGCGATAATCCAGATTAACAGTTGGCCGGAATATTAACTGGGGCGTTATTTTATACGTAAGGGCTGCACTACCAATCAATTGATTCGTGACCGACGTGATTTTGGCATAATCGGCAGACAGAATGAAGTTGTGACTAACAACCCCAACGGCACCGCCCGTAAGCGGGGTATTGGCATACGTACCATCTGCGTTATATATAGCGTTTGTTGGCACCATTACCGGCCCGCCAAAAGCGGCCGAGCCTAAAAATCCGCCCCCGTTGGGCGATGCATACTGCCCACCCTGGGTCGTTGTACTCAGGTTTATTGACTGCTCAAAGTTTAACTTTTCGGACAGTTTCTGGCCTAGTCGCAAGCTGGATGTAAACCGTTTGAAGTAAACGCCAACCACGTTAGCATCCTGCGTATTATAGGAAGATGACCAGTGGAACGTATTCCGATCACTGCCACCAGAGAGTGAGACTTCATAATTCTGAACACGCCCGCTGCGCATTGCCGCCCGTTGCCAGTCGTAGGTCTTCAATGTATCGACAATACTCTGCAACTGCCCTTCGCCAAGGTTCGCTATGGTTGCGGCTGGATAACGCAGAATACCCAGCACTTGCTGTAATGCCCAGCTCCTGGATTGCGTTGGGTTGGCATTGGCAAATGCCTCGGTACGCACGTTTACCCACTGTTGCGAATTTAGGACATCAAAGTATTTAATTGGCTCAACCACACCCTGATAGTAATTGAATTTCACCTGAGTCCGCCCGGCTTTCCCTTTCTTGGTCGAGATAATGACAACCCCGTTGGCCGCCTGCGACCCATAGATGGAAGCAGCCGCTGCATCTTTTAATACCTCAATCGACTCAACATCATTGGGGTTTAGGAAGTTAAGCGGATTGGAACTGGCGTACGTGTTGGTATTCTGAGTGTTAAGCTGCACACCGTCGACAATATAGAGGGGTTCGTTACCGGCCGTAATCGAGCCTACGCCCCGAACACGCACCTGCATGGCTCCACCGGGAGCACCATTGGCCGAGGAAATTTGTACGCCCGCAATACGACCCTGCATAGCCCGGTCAATACTTTGAGCCGGAATGTTCTGAATCTCTGCGCCTTTAATTTTAGAAACGGCTCCTGTTACTTCCCGTTTACTAAGAACCCCGCCATAACCCGTAACAATCACTTCTTCCAGGTCACTATTGGTGCTCTGTAATTGAACGGTAATTATACTGCGGTTACCAACTTCGACCTCCAAACGGGCAAACCCAATAGAGGAAACGACCAATGTTGGCTTACCCGATACCGCTATACTAAAGTTACCACTGGCATCGGCAGTGGTGCCGCGAGTTGTGCCCTTAACCGATATACTGGAACCGGGCAGTGCGTTGCCGTCATCGCTGGAAGTTATGCGCCCTGTAATGGTGCGCTCCTGAGCATGCACGATGCTCATTACACTAAACAGCATTAAAAATAGATTAAATAGTAATTTTCTGATCATCTTTGATGAGTGCTTTAAAGGACATTTAAAACTAAAGATAAACAGACGTTATTAAGAAATTATATATGCACATTTAACTAAAAGTGCCATTTTATATTTTGCAAATACTATTTTTATCAATATTAAAGTTGTAGTAAACAATATCTCTAACTACGGTGATACCACATTAAATTTTGATAAACTAAATACTTTTGTTCGGTATCTATTTTAACATTTACGACTACAATTAAAGAGCATTGTATAGGTCTGGAACGAATGAAAGCGTAACGTCAGGATAGGGCTCCTATAGCAACCAGAGGAATAATGTGAGTTAGGGAGAGCTTTATACGGTTGCGTATGAATTATGATCCAGCCAATAGAATTATATCAATCAAAAATTCGCACAAAATGCACACTTCTTTCGCGAAAGAAAAAATATAAAAATGTATTTAGTTAAAATATCAACAAAAAGATATCTTATAGTATAGTTTATAATTTAATATTTAACTAGAAAAATAATTAAGTTTATGTTAAGCATTTTTCGATAAACTATTTACCAATATTAGGTATCTGGCAAAATAGATTTTTACCTAGAAATCTCCGTAGTCCACCTGCACACAAGTTAGGCCCAATGTCCGGCGCCACATATCCACAACCTGCTGGCGATCATCTATCACAAGTTCGACATAGTATCGCCCCATAATATGTTGCTCGAACAACTCATGCTTAATGATTGAATCTTTGCGATTATCGTTTGTACGGCGCATGAACAATTCATAATCCGTTGCCGCTGTGGACACTGATCTCCAGCCAAAATGCAGCTCAAGCCAAGCCATTGTCTCAGAACGGCAAACGGCATCACGACCCGAGAAGAATACAATACTATAACCTGACAAACGTAGAGCCTGCACCAGCCGGATAATTGGCCACTTCGGCGCATCTTCACTCACCCGGTGCCAATCAAAAGGCGAGCGATTCCCTTTGTCAGCCACTGTACCGTCAATGTCGACTAAGACGCAACGCGGCAGTGTTACATCCTGTGTTCGCTGGAACGTTGCGCTGCGTGTCAGTATTTCCGGCTGAAAGTTGAAATTCTTTTTCAGCACGGCGAGTTGTTCGGCTTGCCGTCGAATTACACTCTCTCCTACCGAATCGGGTCGATTCTGGTCTCGCCGAATACATTCCTCAATGGGTGCTTCAATAAGTTTATACTGAATTTCAACGGCATCAAACCGTTCGACGAGAAGTTTCCGAAACTCATTGAAATAACTCAGTCTGAGGTTTGTATTGTCAATTAGAAGGTGCCACCCCCGCGTTAGTCCTTCCTGAATAGCCGTTTTTTGCAGTTCATTAACGAGTGTTTCGATCCGATTTTTCTCGTTATCAGGCCAGGTTTTCCAATACTCCCCAAGCGATACAGACAATAGACTACGCCGAAGGTCGTCGCGATTGATGCGCAGCCAGTTTGGGTTTTCGGTACAGAACCGCCGGGCAAACGTCGATTTACCACTACCGCTCAAGCCAGTTAGAATGAGGACTTTTTTCATGGGATATGCCACACGATCATCCGTGCGTCTGCCCTTCCCGAAGCGTCAAAATCAACTTCGTTTTTAACTCATGCAATCCTTTTTCCAATCCTACGGGATAGGTATGCGGATTAACAAATCGTTTTACACCCGGATGCAGGTTGGCTAACTGTTCCTGCACTCGCGCCCGAACCGTGTGAATATCCGGACTATCATAAACTCGCTTACCTGACTGAAATACGGAGACGAGCAAGTCTTCGTACGGTTGTTTAACGTCGAACTTCCGGCGTTTGGTAAAATCCAGCGGATCAATCATAGTGGCCGATTTGACAGTTGAGCCATCCATTTCTTCCGAATCATAAATCATATCGGCCATGAAGCCTCGCTCATCGCGAAACCGACGTACCTGCTGAATCCCCGGCGTCGAAATTTTTATTGCCTGCTCCGACAGTTTCATCTTGTATTCCCAACGGTCCGTCGCACGGTGGCCCGTCATACGATTAGATGACTTATCCTCGGTATCGGCTTCTGCTGGTTGATTGGTCTGTTCGTGGCGAAGGGCGGCTAATTTATAAACACCACCAAGAGCAGGCTGGTCGAAGGCTGTAACGAGTTTCGTGCCCACGCCCCAGACATCAATTTTTGCTCCCTGCTGGCGCAAACTACTGATAATCGTTTCGTCGAGGTCATTGCTGGCAACAATAGCTGTATCCTGAAAGCCAGCCGCATCCAGTAGTTTGCGCGCTTCTATACTCAGATACGCTAAATCACCTGAATCGAGTCGAATACCAGCCAGTTTATGCCCGCGTTGTACCAGTTTCCGCCCGGTTTCTATCGCGTGTCGAACGCCCTGCAAACTGTCGTACGTATCTACAAGCAGCGTCACATTGTTGGGCAATACATCGGCATAGGCATCAAATGCCTGTTGTTCATCGTCAAATGACATTACCCAACTGTGCGCATGCGTACCCCGAACTGGAATATCATAAAGTTTACCGGCCAGTAAATTTGAGGTAGCATTACATCCTCCAATATAAGCGGCCCGGCTAGCCGTCATGCCCCCATCTACGCCCTGTGCCCGACGCAATCCAAACTCCAGCAGCGTATCATTTTCGACCACCAGCCGGAGCCGGGCCGCTTTAGTGGCAATAAGTGACTCAAAATTAACGAGATTCAGTAGAGGTGTTTCGAGCAGTTGGCACTGTAAAATGGGACCACGCACCCGTACCAGCGGCTCATTCGGGAATACAACCGTCCCTTCTGGTATCGCTTCAATGTCGCAGGTAAGTTTCAGATTGGCTAGATAGTCCAGAAATGCGTCCTCAAAAAGCGGCTCTCCATCATTGCCGGTCAAGGTTTTGAGGTAGCGCAAATCTTTTTTCGAGAAGCCAAAGTTTTCGATATAGCCAATGACGTTCGCCAGTCCACAGGCTATTGTAAAGCCGCCACTGAATGGATTTTTCCGAAAATAAAGATTGAATACAGCCTCTTTTTCAGATGTCTTTGTTTTCCAGTAACCATACGCCATTGTTACCTGATAAAGGTCTGTCAGCAGGCTTAGTGAGGTGTCGTAAAGCTTATTCGTCATAAGTTGCGAAGGTAATATGTATGAGCTTCACAGAAAATTCATGCAGAGAAAAACATTTTTTGATTAATTTGGCCTAATAATTGTGAGGGGCACTTTTACCAAAGGCTTATACACTCAACGTAACTGTCTAATATATAGCTCGCACGACTACCCATGCAGAAATTAAGCCTTTCCCAATCTCTCCAGCAGAAGCTGTCTCCACAGCAGATACAATTCATTAAACTGCTTCAGATACCTACGATTGAGTTAGATACGCGCATTGAAGAAGAGCTGGAAATAAATCCGGCTCTGGAGGAAGGTATGGACGAGGAGTATGATCAGAAAGATGACGATGACTCATTCGACGAAACCGACGATTTCAAAGACCGTGACAATGATCTTGACATAGATAGTTACATTCAGGACGAAGACTATGCGGGGTACAAAATGCAGGGCGATGGCAACTATGGCGAGGAAGAGCGTGATATGCCACTGGCTACCGGCTCGAGCCTGACTGATTCGCTGCTGCAACAGTTTGGTTACCTACAACTAACTGAAGAACAACGAGTTGTAGGACTACAATTGATTGGCAGTATTGAAGCAGATGGCTATATCCGGCGGTCTATTCAAGCTATTGTAAACGATTTGGCCTTCTCGCAAAACGTATTTACGGATTCGGCTGAAGTAGAAGAAGTATTGCAAAAAATCCAGTCGTTCGACCCCTCCGGCATAGGCGCCCGCTCGCTACCCGAATGTCTGTTATTGCAACTCCGGCGCAAAGATACCTCAGACCCTTATATCATTCTGGCGATTCGGATTATCGACGAATTCTTCGACGAATTTTCCAAAAAACATTACGACAAAATCCAACGTCGGCTCAACATCAGCGACGAATCCTTGAAAAAGGTCATTGACATAATCATTAGGCTAAACCCTAAACCCGGCTCCATGGAAGGTGAATCGGGAAATGTGCAATACCTGATTCCTGATTTTTTGCTGACGAGCAGCAATGGCAAACTCGAACTGACGCTGAACTCCAAAAATGCGCCTGAACTGCGCATCAGCCGCTCGTTTGCTGATATGCTCGACACGTATGATAAAAGCAAAAAGCAGAATAAGAATCTGAAAGAAACGGTCTCCTTCGTAAAGCAGAAATTAGATGCGGCCAAGTGGTTTATTGATGCCATTAAGCAACGCCAGCAAACGCTGCTTAAAACCATGAACGCCATTGTGCGGTACCAGTATGACTTTTTCCTGACCGGCGATGAGTCCAGACTGCGGCCTATGATTCTGAAAGATATTGCAACGCTAATCGACATGGACGTTTCGACAGTGTCGCGGGTGGCAAACAGCAAGGCCGTGCAGACTGAATTTGGCATTTATCCACTTAAATATTTCTTCTCAGAAGGTATTTCGACCGATAATGGTGAAGATGTAAGTAGTCGGGAGGTGAAAAACATTTTGAAAGATCTGATTGACGGCGAACCCAAGCTCCACCCTCTTTCGGACGATAAACTCGAGAAAATCCTGAATGATCGGGGCTATAATATCGCCCGCCGGACAGTGGCAAAATATCGTGAACAACTCAACATTCCGGTGGCCAGACTCAGAAAACAACTTTAATACGAATGAAGAATCGGTACGCTAAAGTGAATGAATGATAAACCGCAGCAGTTACTAACTTTGTGAGCAAACTGCTGAATCGACCTTCATTCATAATTTACAATTAACCTTTGACTACCCGTATTGCCTATTTGCTGTCGGTTGTTCTTCATCCGCTGCTTATGCCGACGTTTTTGTTCGGTCTGTTGCTGTTTCGGGTACCTGCTCTTTTAGGGCTGGATGCCTTTACCCCTTCATTAAGACTTAGCTTACTGGTCTTAATTTTTGTGGGTACATGTATGGTACCATCCCTGCTGATTTATTACCTCTTCCGTAGCGGCTACGTCCAAAGTTTACAATTGAATTCACTGGCCGACCGACGTTTACCGTACTTTCTGACAGCATCAATTTATACGATTACAGCGTATTTGTTTGCCTTTCAGATGCAGGTATTATCAACGCTCGCCCCCGAAATTGGTCTCCTGATCGGGAGCATCGCCATTTCGATTCTATTTGTCGGTCTCATTAGTTTATCGTGGCAAATTAGCGCACACTGTGTTGGTATTGGGGGCGTAGTGGGATTTGTTAGCAGTCTTATGCTCAAATTCAGCCTAACCGATCTATTTATCCCACTCATTTTGCTGGTCATATTGACGGGGTTGGTCGCCAGTGCCCGGCTTAGACTTAATGCCCATACTCCCGCCCAGGTTGGGGCTGGTTTGGCACTAGGGATAAGCATAAGTTTGATGACGGTATTTTGGTTGATCTGACAGAATACAGGCGTTAGTCCAGTGATCATCGATCAGATTTATTTTGCCGTATCCGCTAAAAACCGTATGCTTGCATACTATTTTTAGAAAACCCATGTACGATAATCTTCTCTACGAAGTAACGGATTCTACCTGCCGAATTACACTCAACCGTCCGCAGGTGTACAATGCCCTCAGCCCCGGTCTTATTCGTGACATTACGTTGGCTATTGAAGCCGCTGGCGCAGATGAGAAAGTCCGGGTAGTTGTCATCACTGGCGCGGGCGATAAAGCGTTTTCGTCGGGTGCCGATCTGAAAGAAGGCGTCACCAACGCTATGTCGTCGGGCGGGCAACTTCAACTAGGCGACTCTCTACGGACTACCTACCATCCTATGATTCGGGCCATTCGCAACCTACCCAAACCCATTATTGGGCGAATTAATGGCGTAGCCGCTGGAGCCGGTTGTTCATTGGCGCTGGCCTGCGATGTCGTTATCTGCACCGATGAGGCTTATTTCAGTCAGATATTTGTAAATATTGGGCTAATGCCTGATGCCGGTTCAACGTTTTTTCTACCCCGACTCATTGGTTCGCAACGGGCTTTCGATATGTGCAGCACAGGTCGGCGCGTGTACGGCCCTGAAGCCGCTCAAATTGGCTTAGTGAGTCGTTCGGTTGCAACCACCGAATTGGATGCGGCAGTTGATGTTATTGTTGCTTACTATGTTGCGGCTCCTACTCGTGCCATCGGCGCTATGAAAAAAGTATTGAATCAGTCACTGTACTCAGATCTTGATCATCAACTCGAACAAGAAGCTGGTAATCAGGACGCTTTAGGTCATTCAAACGATGCCGTTGAAGGCATTGGTGCCTTCCTTATGAAGAGAAAAGCAAAATTTTCAGGAAAATAGATTGACAAACGTGTTTTTTCTCCCTACTTTTGCACTCCCAATCAATGGGAAATGCTTTACAGCCATGCATTCGTAGCTCAATTGGATAGAGCACCT
>CAXVWN010000364.1:0-17898 GCA_964263725.1 Spirosoma sp. | reverse complement strand
TGTGGGCGCTTCAACGTGCGCATCGGGCAACCATGTGTGCAGCGGCACGATGGGTAGCTTGATAGCAAATCCAATAAAAATGGCCCAAAACGCCAACATCCGGGCTGGCAAGCCCAACACGACTGGTTCAGATGCCGGGTTAAGAAAGGTATTCGGTAGATAATTACCGCCATCGGCGAGGTAACGCATGTCGAAGGTGTGAACCACGTGCGCTGGATTTAACTGACCGTTCTGGAGATACGCCTGAACACCCCGGACAATTTCGGCTGTCACAGCCGACGGGTCTGCAACAAATCCAGCCGCAACGGCCGTACTGACCGGGTCCATGACCGACAAATACAGCCCAATCATGACCAATAAAATCAACAGCGAGCCCAGCAGCGTATAAAGAAAAAATTTAATCGAAGCATACTCCCGACGTGGGCCGCCCCACAAGCCGATCAGGAAATACATCGGCAAGAGCATGAACTCAAAAAACAGAAAAAACAGGAAGAAATCGAGTGCCAGAAAGCACCCCATTATGGTGCCGGTTAGCAGCAGGTAGAGCGAATAATATGCTTTCAATCGGTGGGTCATCGACCATGACGAAACGACGCCAATTAGCATCACCACCGCCGACAGCACAACCAGAGGCAGGCTAATACCATCGACAGCGACCAGATAATCAATCGACGCGATACCCAGCCCGCCGAGTGGCAACGTAATCCAGTTTGCCTGTTCGAGAAGTTGATAGCCCGCAACCGTTTTATCAAAGCCCGTATACGCCATGCCTGCCAGCACAACTTCGCCCAGCGTTAAAACCAGGGCAATCCATCGAAATCGAGCGATTTGGCTTTCCGGCAGCAGAGCCACCAGTAATGAGCCAACTAAAGGCAGGAAAATGAGTAACGAAAGAATCATAAGTTAGTATCCAACAACAAGCTGCTGGCGTTATATTTTACATTTCCGCCGACAACGCAATCCCAACAACCGGACGCAATACTATTCAGCTTGCTAACGGCACCGCTAAAGCAACCACCAAAGTACCAGCAATAAACCAACAACAGCCACGGTAATGTAGGACTGAATTCGACCGTTTTGTAAGGAACGAGTTAATTGACCCAATTGACTCGCTAACCAGGCCGCGCCGTTCACCAGACCATCAACTCCGAATCGGTCGAAACCGTAGGTAAGATGTGCCAGAACAACCGTAGCGACACCAGTGCTATTCACCACGCCATCTACCACACGCTGATCGGTACGGTTAAGGAGCGTAGCCAGCCTTAATATTGGTCTAATAATCAATATTTTATAGAAGAAATCCAGAAAACCATAGTTCAGCGAAAGGCGGACATAGCTGTAATCAGCTCTCGGCTCACGCAGTCGAAAGCCAAGCCAACCGCCCAATAAAACTAACCCAATTGACACGGGAGCCAGCCAGCTAAAATCCGGCTCTTTGGTCATTGGCAGTCTATGAAAAAGCCAGCTTCCATGCGCCGAAAGTGGATTGACCGAGAACCAGATCCAGATTGATAATATAGACAAAATCACAACTGGTCCGCGCATTAACCAACCCGGTTCGTGCGCCTGCGCTAAGGGCACGTCTACACTACGGTATTCACCGAAGAAAACTAATCGCCACTGCCGGGCCATATAAAAAGCCGTCAGACCCGAAGACAGCAAAAGTAGCGCAGGAATAACGTAGGCCAAATGATTGCTTTGCGTACCGGCCCACCCAAAGGCACCGCCAAGAATGGCTTCCTTTGACAAAAATCCAGAAAAGAAAGGCAGTCCTGACAACGCTGCGGTACAGACAGTATAAGCCACAAACGTTGTTGGTAACGCTTTTCGTAAGCTACCCATCTGCCGCATATCCTGCGTATGAACCGCATGAATGACAGCCCCCGCACTCAGGAACAAACCAGCCTTAAAAAACGCATGTGTCAGCAAATGAAACATCGCTCCGCCCACATTATCCGTTCCCATCCCAGCGACCATCAGGCCCAATTGCGAGACGGTAGAAAAAGCCAGCACTTTTTTTATGTCGGTTTGGAATACGGCCGAATAACCTCCCCAGAGTGTTGTAATAGTACCCACTACCGTAATTACAACCAGGGCATCGGGTGAAAGAAGCGGATGAATACGAGCCAACAGGAAGATTCCAGCGGCAACCATTGTAGCCGCATGGAGCAGAGCCGATACGGGTGTTGGGCCTTCCATGGCATCGGGAAGCCACGTCAGTAACGGGAACTGCGCCGATTTACCGACGCACCCCATAAACAGGCAGAGGCCCAACGCGGTTGGCGCAATGGCCCCAGTGCCGTTTGTAGCTAACGCCGAAAAATCGAGCGTGTCGAAATAATAATACGTCAGAAAAATACCGATGAGGAACCCTATATCGCCAACCCGGTTCATCAGGAAGGCTTTTTGGGCCGCTCTTGACGAGGCTGGTCGCTCGGCATAAAAACCAATGAGCAGATACGATGCCAGACCAACTAACTCCCAGAATGCATACATTACCAGCAAATTACCGGCTAAGACAATGCCCAGCATTGCCCCGACAAATAATTGCAGATAAGCAAAATAGCGACACAATTTGGCCTCATCGTGGAGATAGGAAACAGAATAAATCTGTACCAGTAAAGCCACAAAATGCACCAGGACCAGCATCAACGTAGTGAGCGCATCAAGCCGTAAACTGCTATCGAACGACATACCTGCCATTGTTGCCCAATCAGCGTGTATTGTTAGCGGGTGTTCAGGTAAAGGGACTGTGAGAAATATAGATACAGCCAGTCCAACGCCAGTTATTCCTATAGCGATCATCCCGGCCAGCCGCCGATTTGTGGCCGTTAGCACCAGAAACCCCGCAAAGGGTAGCCCCAGCAGGGTAGCCATAAGTACTGGAAGCAGTTGGGACGAGTTGGCGGGCATTCGTTTTAATCAGAATTGGCCGCAAATATCCCGATTCTATGGTATGGAACCAAACGCTATCAAGCCGTTTTCAACCAGCCCGTTACGCTCAGCCGTTCGTGGGTGGCAGGCAACACCTCGTGTTCCAGCAAGCCGCTCTCGAAACACACCAATCGGCCGCCTATTGGCGAGATGATGATTTGCTGTTCTTTGCCGCCTGTAGCTCCGGGAAGATAAAGGGCTAACTGGCCGCCATCCGCTTCTTCCCAGTTCGTGTTCAGATAGCACACGATGGAAAGCTTCCGGCGAGAATCGCTCCGAAACCGATCGAGATGGCGTTTGTAGAATGTGCCGGGCGAATAAAGGGCGTAATGAAACTCAAAATCGCGCAGACCCAGGTAGCAGGTTTGGTTTACATACGCGACAAACTCACTGATACGTAGCAGAAACGCTACTTCGACGGGTGTCGTCGTTGCTTCTTCCAGCCAAAGAATTTCGTCGCCCCGCATAGCATTTCCGACCGATACCTGGTCATTTCCAGTGCCAGCCGCCTTAAATTTTCCCAAATCTCTTCGTTGATGAAGCCGGTTGGTGAGTGCGATTACTTCGCCTGGTGTTATAAAATTATCAGTAATGCCATAGCCATCATTCAGGACACCGTCGATGATAGTCTCGAAGGCTACTGTCAATAGTTTAGTTCGTTCAACTCATCCAATTGCGCCGTGCGGAAATGGCGATAGACCTGCAAAACAATGGCCAGCGCAATCGCCGATTCGGCGGCCGCTACGACCATCACAAATAAGCTGAGCATTTGGCCCTGCAAGCGGTCAGGATCGTATTGACTAAAAGCAACAAGATTAATATTGACTGCATTAAGCATCAATTCAATGCCCATCAATACTACAATAGCATGCCGCTTGAGTAGCACCACCGCCAGCCCGATACTGAAGAGTGCCGCGCCTACGAGTAGAAATAAATGACTGTCAACTGGTTGCATTTTGAGATGATTTAGTTTGTGGGGCTGCTAAATAGGTAGCGCCAACAAGGGCCGCCAGCAGCAGAATTCCGGCAATTTCAAACGGCACAACATACTCTGTCATAAGTTGTTTGCCAACTACAGTTATGGTGCTTTGCCAGCCAACGGGCCGGGTTAATAACGTAAAATTGGCACGCGCCAATAAGGTGTATAAGGCAATAAACAAAGCGCCCGTTACCAGCACGGCAACTACCCAGCCCGACCCGGCACCAGACCGGTTTTTAGACATAATTCGGTTAGGTTGCTGACTGTTTGTATCGCTCGGAAGTTCGGGTTTGTTGGTAAGCATGACGCCGAAAATCACTAGCACCAATACGCCCCCAACATAGATCATAATCTGGGCAATGGCCAGAAAATCAGCACTGGCCAGTACAAATAGCCCCGCCACGCCGAACAATGTCAGTAGTAGAAAAAAAGCGGCATACAGAACGTTACGCGTAATCAGGACAGCCATTGCGCCGAAAAGTGTGAGCGCAGAAAAGGCGTAAAAGGTAAATTGAAGCACAGTGTTGCTGTTATATATTAGGCTGATGTCTCATCGCCTGGTTTCGGTTTGGGCCGCATTGTTGGTCGAAAGGCTGGCTTCGGCTTCGGTAGCTCACCAGGCAGTTCTGCTGACTTTTCAACCATTTCATTAGCCGAAGGCTCTTTCGTTTCTGATTTAAGAAGGTCGCCTTCTACTTTCTGTGGTGCCACAACTGGCTTCATTGTCGGTCGAAAAGCGGGCGGCTTGGGCTTCGGAATCTCGGGCGGTTCATTCGGCTCTGGCTCAACCGGCTTCGCAGGTTTCATCGTTGGCCGAAAAGCAGGTTTAGGTTTTGGCACTTCTGCCTCAGTAGCCATGTCTTCCTGAGCTTTCGGCTCCGTTTCCGCGGGTTTGGGCGGCTTCATGGTTGGCCGGAAAGCGGGTTTGGGATTTGGCGGTTCAGAATTTACGGTCACATCCGGTTCAGGCTCGGCTGATTTTGCAACGGGCGGCTTCATTGTCGGTCGAAAACCGGCCGGTTTCGCAACGGGTTTAGTAGTATTCTCTTTTTCGGCTGATTCTGGTAATGCGGTTTGTGTTGTATCAGACGGTATATCAGTTATGGGTATTACAGGTTTTTTCGTTGGTGTAAATACGGGCCGTTTCACCGCTTCTAAACCACCTTGGGCGATCTGCTGCATTTCGTCGGGCGTGGCATCTGTAAGCGGATGTTCGACAGACGAGCCTTCGGAATTAGCCGATCCGGCAACTGGAGTTGATGGCGATGGTGTACTTGGTTTGGCCGTAGGCCGAAATACAGGGCGTTTTGGAACCGCTGAACCAGTTTCAGTTTCTGATGATGAACTTGCCGTGGCGGCTTTAACCGCTAGTTGAGCAGCTTTAGCTTCCTCTTTCTCCCGAACAAATTGTTCATACAAGGCCCGTTTCTCATCGGCCTGTTCGGGTGTTAATTCAGCAAAATGATAGGTTAGTTTGCTTAATTCAAACTCACTATAATCAAATTTCTTATCCATCGTCAGGCATTCGGTGGGGCAAACCACCGTACAAAGGCCGCAATAGCAGCACTTCGCCATATCAATGTCAAATTTAGCCGCATACAATCGAATGGGCGACCCGTCTGATGCCCGGCCCACCTCTTCTGTGGCTTTAATGGCATCAATCGTTATACAATCAACGGGGCAAACTTTGGCGCATTTGTCACACACAATGCAATCGTCAATCTCGTTACGAAGCTGATAACGCCCATTGTCAGGAATAGGTAGTTGTTCGTGTGGGTATTGTAGCGTGACTAAACCATTCTGTAGATCAAAATAATTAGCGCTTGCTATCCCTTCGGGTGTTCGGCGCTTTGTAGCATTCCGAAGATGCCTCAACGTTAGGCTTAACCCCTTGAGCGTTGTTCGGATACCCGATTGTATGTCTTGGAAGTATGCCATTTTTTAGAGTGAACGAGCGAAAAAGTGAACGAGCGAAAAAGGGCTACGGAAGGATTGCTCTCTTAATCTTTCGCTCCTTCACTAAATTGTGGGAAACCGATCCGGCTCAGACTCGCTCATCATAGCGTAGACCAGTTCGATTACATCGTCAACGTTTGGCTTCGAGAAATAATCGCCATCTGATCCATAAGGTGGCCTGTGTGGTTTCGCTGACAATGTACGTGGAGCCGAATCTAGATACCGGTATGCATTCTGATGTTCGACAACTTGCTGCATCATATACGCTGACGCTGCGCCCGGTACATCTTCATCAGCAAATAACACCCGATTCGTTTTCTTGATGGATTCAACAATGGTCTGATGAACGTCGAACGGTAGTAACGTTTGCACATCCATTACCTCAACGTTAATGCCCATTGCTGCCAGTTGACTAGCAGCATCCAGCACAATTCGGCACATTGACCCGTAGGTTACGATGGTTACGTCGGTGCCGCTACGTAGTATTTCCGGTACGCCCAGCGGTACACAAAACTCGGCCAGATTAGCTGGCAACGTTTCTTTTAAACGATACCCATTCAGGGATTCGATCAACAGCGCCGGGTCATCACCTTTGATAAGCGTATTATAGAAACCGGCGGCCTGCGTCATGTTCCGCGGTACCAGTAGATGAAGTCCCCGCAGGCTACTAAGCATGGTACCCATCGGCGAACCAGAATGCCAGATACCTTCCAGCCGGTGTCCTCGTGTTCGGATAATGAGCGGAGCTTTCTGCCCACCTTTGGTCCGATACTGTAACGTGGCTAAATCGTCTGTCAGGGTAGCTAACGTGTAATAGACATAGTCGAAATACTGAATCTCGACTATAGGCCGCAGGCCGCGCATAGCCATACCTATTCCCTGCCCAATAATCGTGGTTTCGCGAATGCCAGTATCAGTTATGCGAATCTCTCCGAATTTTTCCTGCAACCCGGCAAATCCCTGATTTACATCACCGATCTGGCCTACATCTTCGCCTATAGCTACTACACGCGGGTCTCTACTAAATAGGTTGTCGAAATAACGCTGGAGCAATAAATAACCATCGAGTATGGGGCTATCGTCGTTAAACTGGGCAGGCACTGCTTCAACCAGCAACGGTGACTCAGGCGACTGACTGTACAAATGTGAACTGAAGCGGTCTTCGTTTTCGGCATTTGTGCGGTCGAGCCAGGCGTGTAATCTTTGCCGCCCCGGACTGATATCGGTTCGCAATACGCGTAACGCTTTCCGCACAGCGGCCACCGCATCCCGGCGGACGGGCGAAACCGTTTTACGAAGTTCTTCCCGGATCGCCATCAATTCGGCAGATTTAGTATTATGACGAGCCGTCTGTTGAAGTAAATCCAGTGCTTCGTCATAATCTTCTTTCATAGATGCCTGAAAAGCGCTCCAAGCCGTCAGGCGATCCTTTTTTGTCGATTGTTTCGCTTCATGTTCAATAGCTTCCAGTTCTTCACTGGTTGCATATCCATTTTCCAGAATCCACTGACGGAATATGAGGTTACAGTCATGCTCGGCTTCCCAGGTCAGACGTTGCTTCGATTTGTAGCGTTCGTGCGAACCGGACGACGAATGTCCTTGAGGTTGAGTAAGTTCCTGTACGTGAACGAGTACGGGCACATGTTCGGTGCGGCAAATGTGAGCTGCCTGCTGATACGTTTCGATCAGAGCAACATAATCCCAGCCCTTTACGGTAAAGATTTCCAGCCCCTTCTCATCGCCATCGCGTTGAAAACCAGCTAATGCTTTTGAGATACTTCCTTTAACCGTTTGGTACTCAATAGGTACAGATATACCATAACCATCGTCCCAAACTGACATCAACAAGGGAACCTGCAATACGCCAGCGGCATTCATAGCCTCCCAAAACATCCCCTGCGAAGTGGATGCATCACCTATTGTAGCAAAAACGATTTCGTTGCCGTTATGCGAAAAGTTAGTCAGATCGCTCAGAGCAGCGTTATTGCGAAAAAGTTTGGATGCATAGGCAAGCCCAAGCGCACGCGGAATTTGTCCGGCCGTGGGGGCAATATCACAGACAGAATTGTAGAGTTCGGTTTGATTACGCCACAGCCCCTGTTCATCAAGCCAGCGCGTAGCAAAATGACCGTTCATTGATCGACCGGCGGTATTAGGCTCTGCCTTTATATCGGTATGGGCATAAAGCTGCGCAAAGAACTCCGTCCAGCGAAGTTCCCCTAAAGCCGCCACAAACGTTTGATCGCGGTAATAGCCTGAACGAAAATCGCCCCGGCCAAAAGCACTGGCAGCTGCTAATTGAGCCAATTCCTTGCCATCGCCGAATATGCCGAATTTAGCTCTTCCTCCCATCACATCACGCCGACCCAACAAACTTACCTGTCGGCTTTCGTAAGCTAACCGGTAATCTGACAGGATTTTTTCACGACTTAAAATATCAGTCGAGCGGAGTTGTTCGTTTGCTATCACAACAGAGCTACGGATTGAAATAGTCCAACAATCTATTTATCGATGAAGTAGCTGGCACCGGATAGGCCGTTTACCAAGCAAAAGTAAAAGTAAGGCAAAACAAGTCAGCTTTCAAAAAAACGATTTTTTGAGTTTATTTGTTGAGCGAATGAAACCTACAACGTTTTTGGCAAACTGTTTGCTTTGGTTGTCGTTTATAAAGCTTAGTATTTTAATAACCAAACCATAATTCTATTTATTCCGATGAAAAAGATTTTTTCACTTTTCGTAGCCTTGTTCGTATTAGTCGCCGTTAGCTATGCCCAAAAAGGAGTTCTGAAATTTACTAAAGAAACCCACGATTTTGGCAAAGTTGAGCAAGGCAAGCCAGTAACCTTTGTCTTTGAGTTCAAAAATACGGGAACAGATCCGGTTGTCATCAACGACGCGCAGGCTTCCTGTGGTTGCACAAAACCAAGTTTCTCTCGTGAGCCGGTTATGCCAGGCAAAACTGGTTCTGTCTCGGCAACGTATAACGCAGCCTCTGCCGGACCGTTCAACAAATCGGTAACAGTAACGAGCAATGCCGAAGCCGGTCAAACGGTTCTGTATCTGAAAGGCGAAGTAGCAGCTGCTGGAGCTGCTCAAACAGCTGATGTACCGGCTGCAACACCAGCCGCTAAAGACAAGAAGAAGAGCACAAAAACGTCACGTTAATCTGCTGAAGGGTTAATAGTGTAGTTAAAAAGGCATCCGGTAAAGTACCGGATGCCTTTTTTTTGTGCGTTCATTTTACATTATCCTATTCGGCAACCGACTGACAAACCCGGCGTCCGCTCTTCCAATACTATTTCTTTACGACCTGATTATCATCTACTTTTGGCTCGTCTTCTGACCCAATCTCCTTTATGACTCCGCCCCAACGCCGGTAAATTGCACTTCCTGTAATACGGCATTTCTTGACTATTTATTTCACCAGCGGCCATTTTGATTTTCAATCAACTGGTCAGCTATTTTTCACCTAAGCTATGTTTTTTCTCATCCTTGGCATTTTGGTGCTTGCCGCCGGATTTGCCATTAATACGCCTGCGCTGGCATTTTCACATTTTTCCCGACCGGCCAAAGTGGTTGGCATTATTTTAATAATAATAGGCTTTCTTACGGCTAGTGTTCGTCAAATTGACGCTGGTCAGGTTGGTGTCATTTCGCTCTTTGGTAACGTTAGCAACCGGACGTTGAGTTCTGGTCTAAACTTCGTTAACCCCCTGGCTAACGTGACCGAATTTGATTTGCAAACACAAAATTACACGATGTCGGCCGCGCACGACGAGGGTCAGAAACAGGGCGACGATGCTATTCGGGTGCTCACCGCCGATGGTCTGGAAGTGGTTATCGACCTGACTGTATTGTATCGGGTGGTATCGGCAGATGCGCCTAGAATTTACAGCGAAATTGGTGTTGATTACATGGATAAGATTGTGCGCCCCATCACCCGCACCCGTATTCGCGACAACGCCGTGTATTATGATGCAATCGCCTTATATTCAACTCGGCGTGATGAGTTTCAAGCCCGAATTTATAAGACTATCGAGACTGATTTCAGAAAGCGAGGTCTTTTGCTTGAGCAGTTACTAATTCGGAATATTGACTTGCCCGTATCGGTGAAGAAGAGCATCGAATCAAAAATCAATGCCGAGCAGGACGCCCAGAAAATGCAGTTTGTTTTGCAAAAAGAGCGGCAGGAAGCTGAACGCAAACGAGTAGAAGCCCAGGGCATTGCCGATTACCAAAAGATTTTGTCTACAGGGCTTAGCGACAAGCAGTTGCAGTATGAGCAGATTAAAGCACAGCGCGAACTAGCTGCATCGCCAAATGCCAAAATCGTGATTATGGGTAGCCGGGGAAACGTTCCATTGATTCTGAACGATAAGTAATCACCTTAATTCGTTGATTGGTTTTACAAACTAAACGACAGGCATAAACTAGTCAAAACAGGCCCTATTGAACCTTATTGGTTTGATAGGGCCTGTTTTTTAGCTATCATTGTTCCATTCCTGCGCTTGATAAGCTATGCAAAATACGACTGCTACCATCCAAGAACCTGCTCTTGCCCAACCGGCACCCGTCCGGCGGCTCATATCCCTCGATGCTTTACGAGGTTTTGATATGTTCTGGATTATGGGTGGAGAAGAGGTTTTTCATGTATTGGCGAAAACAACCGGTTGGGCATGGGCTATTTTCATGGCCGACCAACTCACCCATGTTGGCTGGAACGGGTTTCGGCCTTACGATTGTATTTTCCCCCTATTTCTGTTTCTGGCGGGTGTTTCAACCCCTTATTCACTCGGCAGTCGGTTAACGAAAGGTGATGACCGAGGTATGTTAGCTCGCAAAGTCATCATGCGCGGGTTGATTCTAGTGGCGCTTGGCATTATTTATAACAATGGCCTGTTTACGAAATCCTTTGCCGATATGCGCTTTGGAAGTGTACTGGGACGAATTGGCCTGGCGGGCATGTTTGCTCAATTAATTTTCCTTTACGTCCGGAGTGAACGGGCTCGGTACGGTATTTTCGTTGGTATTCTCCTACTTTACTGGGCTTTGTTAATGCTTGTGCCCGTACCCGGTTTTGGCGCTGGCAACCTAACAATGGAAGGAAGCTTAGTAGGATATGTTGACAGACTACTGATGCCGGGGCACCTTTATAAAGTCGTTCATGATCCTGAAGGACTCTTATCAACTTTCCCCGCCATCTGCACGGGCTTGTTAGGCGTTTTCGCCGGTACTTTGCTACGACGACATGGCCTTACCGATAATAAGAAGGTTCTACAGCTTGTTCTGGCTGGTGTTAGCTGTGTGGTATTGGGTTGGATATGGAATTTAGTATTCCCGGTCAATAAAAACCTCTGGACCAGTTCCTTTGTGCTGGTTGCCGGGGGATGGAGTCTACTGATTCTGAGTCTGTTCTACTGGATTATCGATGTAAAAAATCTACGCCGATGGGCGTTTTTCTTTGTTGTTATCGGCATGAACTCCATCCTGATTTACCTCGCTGGCACACTCGTTGATTTTGAGTATGCGACCCACTTCTTATTTAGTGGGTTGCTTGGTTTCTTTAGCGAACCCGTTCAGGCAGTGGGTGGTGCCCTGGCTTTTTTAGCTGTAAAATGGGTTTTTCTCTATTTTCTCTACAAGAAAAAAACGTTCCTTCGAATTTGAAAAGGTCTATTTTGTAGTAGTCAGTGCCATCAGCCACGCTTTACAGGCTTCAGGCCAGTTATTAAGCGAACCAAACTTCGCTGTTCGCAGACCGAAGCCATGCCCGCCAGTTGGGTATAAATGCATCTCGGCCGGAACGCCATTTTTCAAACAGGCTAAATAATAATTAATGCTATTCTCAACAGGAACAGATTTGTCATCCTCAGCATGGACCAAAAAAGTAGGCGAAGTTTGATTAGTTACCTGTAATTCGTTAGAATAGTAAGCTACCATCTCTGGTGAAGAAGCCAGTTTGCCCAACAAATTAGTCCGTGAACCGGCATGCGCTTTGTCACCAAAAGTTACTACCGGATATAACAAAACGACAAAATTCGGTTTTGCCTGTTCACTGGCTTTTGGTCCCAGGTTATAATGGGTGGCAAGCGTTGAGGCTAAATGTCCGCCCGCGGAGAAACCCATAACACCAATTTTATTTGGGCCAATACCATAACGAGCCGCATTTTGTCGGATAAGCGTCATGCCCTGCATAGCATCCATCAGAGGTACCTCCTGCTGATTCGTCATAATTGTCGGATTGGGTAACCGATATTTTAACACAAAAGCGGCTACACCCATTTCAGTAAACCAGCGGGCTACATCTGAACCTTCGTGGCTTGCAGCTAATATTGAGTAACCACCACCGGGACAAATCATAACAGCCGCACCTGTAGCCTTGTCTTTGGTAGGCAGGTAGACTGTAAGAGTGGGCACAGATACGCTGCTGATACGAAGAATACCATTCGCATCGGTTTCGGATTTCTCTACAATCTGCGCTCCCGAAATGGCATTAGGAATTGCCCCATCGGACCAGAGTTTAATAATCTCCTGCGACAAAGCAAGTTGTGGTAAACCAGTGGACAAAAGCATACTAATTAGTAAAGAGCGCATAAATAATTGGTAGTTCTAATCGGATTGGAGTGTAAAATAGAAAAAGCCGACCTTTAGGTCGGCTTTACTCACATTTCTACCTCATTTTCTTCGGTCGACATTTTATCGGCAGACCCGCCATGTAATACATCAATAAGCTCTTTGACGCGATAAACAGTTGTATTATAGCGATTCCCGAGAATGATAATTACATATTCATCTTTGGGGCTGAACCAAAACATGGTGTTATACCCCTTCCACCAGCCTGAATGATAAATGTATTCGGGTTGCTTGGCATCATTGAGCATCATCCGGAAACCATACCCATAATTTTTGGCACCTTTCTTTTCAAAACTACGCGGGATAAACGCTTCCGCAAGCATTTTTTTCGGCAGTAAGCAATCTCCATTCAAGGCGCGATACCATCGGAACAAGTCACCCGTAGTTGAATAGATACCCTTATCACCTACAACATCGTCGTAATAATCTTTCGGGATCCGCCGATTCCATTGATACCCCGCCGTTCGATGATGATTAATCGAATCATTTTTAGTCGTAGCAACAAATGTTTGATGCATTCCCAACGGCTCAAAGATATTCTTGTGAATGAATGTCTCGTAGCTTTGGCCGGTTACTTTCTCAATGATTGAGGCCAGCACCATGTAATTGGTATTGCTATAACTAAATCCTCGGTCAGGAATATTATACGCCTTCGGTGTCGGCTTAACTGTCGCGAACCAGCGCATTATAGTCGCGTTAGATGGGTATGGTTTTTCTTTTTTGTAGAAATTCACCTTCATGCTATCATCAAAGGCATATTGATAATTTGGTAGGCCGCTACGATGGCTTAGCAACTCACGAATGGTAATGCTATGATAAGGAAAGTCAGGGTAGAATTTCTGAATAGTATCTTCAAACTTGAGTTTACCCGTTTCAATCAACTTTAGTGCACCAACGGCAGTAAACGTCTTAGACAAAGAGGCTAATTGAAATTTTGAATCCTCAACCAATGTATCTCGCTGGCTACGTTCGAAATGGCCCAAACCAAAGCATTTCTTATACAGAACCATGCCTTTTTGTGCCACTAATACGTTGCCATTCAGGCCTCCCCGCACTTTTTGCTGAAAAATTTCTTCGATCTGACGGATTTTTTCATCGGCATTTATCTGCTGCCGAATAGTTGCTTGTTGAGTACCAGTCAGAATTTGCTCATCAGCGCAGGTACGTAACGCACTCGCCGACTGATTTAGGGTTTTCTGGCCCTGCCCACAGGATACGCCTACTCCAACTAGTACTAAAACGCTAAACCAACTCCAAATTTTATTTATCCGCACCATCCAAACCCGCGTGTTCGTTCTACTAGTATATCAACTAAATTCTCACAAAAATAGCAGTTGCTTAACTATACACCGCTGTTGGGACAGTTAAAATCGTGTGAAAGTTCTCTAACGGACTAACTATGTCGCGATTAATTCGTCAGTAACCCCTTCTAGGAGAGGTTACCACTCGACGTTTATTATTGAGAAGACCCGCCTTACGTAACCCCACATAAGCTCCTACACTATTGGGTAGTAGCCCACCTGAGTCAAGAGCCAGAGAGCCATTAACAACGGTCCCACCTAATAAATTTACGGGGAGGGAAGCCGTCAATAAACCAGAAAATTGAGTTGGAATAGTTAAATAAGGTATAGGGTATGTTCCGGCATTTCGGCTAAACGATAGACGAGCCATGATATCAACTTTATTGAGTATCAGAGCACTCAAGCCTAGATGAAAAAGACTAACCCGGTTGTTAGCAATTCCGTAACGTGGCGGCAACGATGAACGTACTTCCTGTTGGGGCGTTAGAAATGGCGATCCGATAGTACGGCCAAAGTATGTCCAGCCATCCAGGTATTGGCTGTTATTAAAATAATCATCACGACCTCGTTGCTTGGGATCGTCAAGAATAAACAAGTCACCACCCTGGCTACCCGTAAACAAGTATTCTACAGTAATCTGTCGTAAAAAAAAGGGTGATCCGCTTGGCTGGTCTCGATTCCTTATACGGAGGCCATTTAACCCATCATCCAGGTTTGTCCCGTAAAACAGTGACCCATCATCGTACACAAATTGCCGATAGGCGAATAGATTCCAATGGTTCAAATTGACTTCAGCCGCAAAGTCAATCGATCCAAGATGATTACCAACCCGGTTTTCCTCAAAATGACTTATTGTTTGAATACTCTGATCGTCGGGAAAAGGATTACGTGTACCTAAAACAACCGATGGAAAGTATTTAATATTTGATGGTAATTTCCCATTTGCCGATACCGTTGGATCTAGATAGTCAGAGTGTCCTGCCCACATAACCTGATGGTTAAATCCACCATACAATCTGACTCGCCAAGAAGATTTACCCAATCGACCATAAAAAGAAGATTGGTGCAGGTAAGAGCCTTTTACCAAACGATCAGCGTTTTCAAACCAACCGTGCGAAAAAGTCCCCATGACAGAGATGACTCCTTTCGTAAATGGAATAGATGTAAATACGGGAACAGCAATCTGAATTTTGGGAAACGGAAGTGCATTCCCAGACCATATGTAAGAACCGCTTGTGAGGAGTGTATCTGTAAGGCCGATTGTTTCTTTACGGCGCCCGGCATAAAGTTCAAAAGCGCCAAAACGGCCTTTCAAATAAGCTTCAGGGATGAGGAACTGATTTGTTGCTCCTACATTGGCGACTACATTAACACCGTAGCCCCAATCAATTCTCGATCTATAGCCAGTACTGTCAACTGGCCTGTAATCTGATCGAAGACCAGTATTTAATCGTAAGGCTGGATTCTTAAGTGGGACAGTGCCATATTGATTTGCTCGTAACCAAAAAGGGGTTTGGTCAGATGAACCCATACCACCTATTTCCAATTGGTATTGATTAATGCGTTGTCCATACACTAAAGTACAACTGCCAGTAATCAGGAATCCATACCAAATCCATAAAAATACAAATCTCATAGGAAATAGGCCAATCTAGTATTGCCAATCAATAAGCAATCACTTACCACGGCCTTGGGCCATTACCCGAAGCGTTTGGGCGATGATCCACATATCGAATAGAAACGACCGGCGTTTGGGGTAGAGAAGATCATAACGCAACCTTTGTACCATTTCGTCAATGTTGGCTGCGTAACCGTATTTAATCTGACCAATGGATGTAATACCAGGTTTCACCTTTAGCAAAGAGCGATATTCTGGTGCAATTTCAACAATTTGGTCAATGAAATACTGCCGCTCCGGCCGAGGTCCAACAACCGACATATCACCTATTAATACATTATAAAACTGAGGGATTTCGTCAAGCCGTGTTTGACGCATGAAGCGCCCCCATGGAGTAATCCGATTATCAAGCAGTCCACCAGATAATACTGGGCCTGACTTTTCAGAATCGACATACATACTTCGAAATTTGTATATACTAAATGGCTTCCCCTCTTGCCCAATGCGCTCCTGTGCATAGAAAGTTGGGCCAGATGAAGTAAGTCTTGTTATGACTGCTATAATAAGAAAGAAAGGCATTCCCAGCCCAAGTGCTGTTACAGAGAATAGAATATCAAACGATCGTTTGAGTGTGTTAACCTGAAAGTCAGCCAACATTTGGGACGACAGATTTAGCACTGGCAGAAAATCGTGGTATTCGACTGACGCTCCACGAGCTAGAAAACCACGAAAGTCAACTAATAATTTCACCTGATAATCAACGATTTCGGCATCTTCGACAATTGTTTTTAAGCGGCCATTGTCAATATAAGGCATGCAGCAGTAAACGCAGTCTATACCTTCTTTTTCTATATAGGCCGACAGTTCATCATAATTACCCTTAAGTATACTCTTGTTTTCAACTGAGGGTTGGTCGAAATAGCCATAGAAACGAAATCCCATTTCAGGATGCGTATCATAAAAACTTTGAATTGACGCAGCCAGCTTACCGTACCCCACAATTACGTAGCGCCGATTGTTGTATCCCCTTGCTCGGTATTCACTTAAGAAAATTAAACCCCCAATCCGAAAAGCTACCGCCAAACTTGTAAATAGGGCGTAGGTAATGAATAAATGTTCTCGAGAATAATAATAGCCTTTTACAGCAACCCAATATATGGAAACAATAGCTATATGAATAGCCATTAGAATTAATAATTTTTTTATTAAATGGTCGGCTTTGAATAATTGGCGGGGGAAGATATAAGGCTTGATTATAATAATTTCAATCAACCAAATCAAGTTAAATAATCCCCAAAGAGACGCATAAGGTGGCGCTGAAACAGCTTCTATTGCATGAAACTTAATAAAGTAAGCCCCAACAAAAGCTGTATTTAAGCTCAGGAAATCAACGATTACATGAAGCGGAAAAAATAGTATGGAATATCGATGCCTCATACTTTTCAAATTTATTCATCAACAGCCTGGCAAGCGTAATTGCCAAACTATGTACGCTAAAATAGGATATACAGTTGACGGGTTTATACGAATATTATCCTACGGTTCAGAAAACTAGACTGCAAATTAGATATAAATGTTGTCTTAAAAAAATCCAATATACTAATTCTCTATATTGGTTGAATTACTTAGCTTGGTTCGAATGCCATGTCTTCCGTATACTAATAAATGTACCAACACTATTCTGATAGAGTGTTCCAGCATCGGCTGCAAGGCTAGCCGTGAATTGAAGACCCCCTAAAACATCCAATGGTGCTATTAGGCTGGCATAAGAAGAGAACTGGTCTCGAATAGATGCATAAGGAATATTATAAGTACCTAGATTTCGGCTGAATGACAACTTTACCTGATAGGCTAGCGGACCTGACAACAGCTGCCAGCGAGCCGGTAGACTTCCCGCCAGACCTAAATGAAATACATAAACTCGATTGTTGGCTGTGAATGTACCGTTTGGGTATTGATCCTGAGGCCCTAATGCAGGTGGAATAAAAGGTGTCCCAATCGTATGCTGGCGATATGCCCATCCATCACGAAACTGTTGGTGATTAAAATAGTCGTCCTTACCTCTTTTTTGAGGGTCATCAATAATAAATTCAGGACCACCCTGGCTGGTTGTATTTAAGAACTCAAACAAAATATCGCGCACAATCGCCTTCGGATCATTTCGGCGAATACGAAGACCGTTAAGGCCATCAGCAATATTAATTAAGTAAAAAAGAGAGCCATCTTCATATATATTCTGGCGGTAAAAATAGAGGGTGTGCCGTACCAGATCAACTTCAATAGCCAGATCAATTGAACCGAGATGATTCCCAATCCGGTTAGTCAAGTCAAAATAGTTATATTGTGACGTATCTGTGTTTCGAGGACCAAGAGTTGATACTACATAAAAATAATTAAGTAAACCCGATGGTAACTTACCATCAGCCTGAATAGAAGGTGGCACATTTGCGGGATTGGCAATTTTACCACCCCACACA
>CAXVWN010000363.1:0-6114 GCA_964263725.1 Spirosoma sp. | reverse complement strand
CAATATGCATTAGTCCTGTATCGTGGCTGAACACCATCTGCGCTTGCTTAACCAGCGAGGCCGATTGGTTAATGGTGAACAGACCACAGGCATTGAAAATTAGGCTATCGCCCAATTCATTTCGAATGATTTCGCCCGTTTCCCGATCATGTTGATCGCCCAATAGAATTATTGGAGCGCCTATTTTTCGGCAAAGCTCAATCATCCGGTCTACGGGTAGGCGCTTTGTTGCGTGTTGGCCTCCTATGGCGTAGGCTGCGTATGATGACTTGTGCGTATAGGGGATAGCGTTAGTGAATATGTGCTCGTCATCTGGTATAAAATAATCTAAGCCTTTTCCATCGTTGATCACTCCTAGCCACTTTACCGTATCCATGTAGCGGTCTACTACATGAACCGATGGCATAACATTGGCTTTAAATCGTACGTACAGCCACTTCTGAATATTGATTTTATCGACTGTAAAGGCTCGCTTGCCTAACCGGTGTTTAATCAGGCTTGTGCGAAGGTTGTTGTGTAGATCAATAATGAAATCATACTGTTCGCTCTGTAACTGACCAATTAATTGGTTTAAGTTATCGTCCAGATAATGGCACTTGTCGATGTAAGGATTATGGGTAATAAGCTCCCGGTACCGGCGCTTGGTGCAGTAATGGATTTCAACGCCCGCAAGTTGTTGCTTCAAACATCGGATCACCGGTGTCGTCAGGACGATGTCGCCAATTGATGAAAAACGTAGAATCAGAATTTTCATTTGCAGTATATTTCAGCCCGAATCTTTAATGTCCATTCGGGTTTATCAACTAGATAATTATCCTGATGCAAAGGCCAGGTGGCACCACCGTCTGTACTGGCTCGAAAGTCATAATAATGACCCACTTTTAGTTTGTAGGATACCGTCTTTCGCTGTGTACGCGTGGTCGTTATCAAGTCATGCCAATCGTTCTTGCCAACTTCGCTGTATTGAGTTTTGATTAATGCGGGTAGAGAGGATTCATCCAGCTTAGTACCACCAGGACAGGAAAAGTAAAACTCCAGTGTCATGACTGGGGGCACCGGTAAGGCGGCCAGATTAATAGCTACGGGCGTCTGGTCGCAGCTAACGCCCGGTCCGGATTCGGCCATTAAGCCCCCTTTTGCACCTTTTCCCCATGCGTCGGTTTCATCGTAGATCTGCAATTTGAACTTGCGATTTTTCGACTGATTATTAATCCGAATCAACGAACCGTTGTTGACATTGGCATAAAACGAGGCAACCTGTTTGCCAGTCGTCACATCAATTAATTGACAACGGTAGTTTACATCCACGTTGGCTAGCTTACTACTGACCTTAAATACCGGCCCAACGGTGCAGATCGACTCTGTCCAGCCAACTACGTAAGCGGCTGTATACGCGGCATCAGCCTGATACTCCAACCGACTCGTCTGTTGATTACGGATTACCACACCGGGTTTTTCTTCCTGCCAGCGGTTTGTAAAATCATCATAACTAAACAGCGGAATAGAATCCCCTTCCTGTATGACCCGACTTTCGCTCAGATTGTAGGCAAATGGATTTAAATCCATAGTCCAGCGAATAGCTGGAGACAGATTGGTGGCTAAGGCATAACTCCCATTATAAATCTGCATGGTTACAGAACCGGCTACCGATAGGAGTCGCAAGGTTCCCAGCGAAGGCCCGCCATTCCGACCCATAACGGAAGACATAATGCCCACGCCCGGAATATAACTGGTAACCTCATCGGTACGGGCGTTGGTATGAATGGCCGCCAGTGTCAGGTCGCCCCCAACTGCAGCTCCATCCCGATCGGTAAGTTTGGTGCCCGACTGAAGCGTAACCGTTGCATGATCGACATCGCTGTTTTTATCTTGGGCGGCTGTGGTTACGCCAAAAGTTGCCGCCACGACCCCGTCAGAGCTGGCGCTTCCTGATGTACGGGCCGCGTTGAGGGTTCGGGGTGGCTTGAGTATATTGATCCGACGGATAGAACGACTTTGCCGGGTAAGATCTGTGAGTAAAAACGGTTGAACGACAGTTAAATAGTCGTCTGACTCGACAACGAGGTTGAATCGAAAGGGCTTTTGGGGAGAAATGATCGCGAGGGGCGACGCTGCCAGCAGCAATTTCCCATCGCTGTTAATTTTATAGTGGGTTGTATTTACCGTTGTAACGACCTGAGCGGCATCGGGACCAGCCATCTTTACCTGGTTGTTTTGCGGTAAGGGGTTCCCCGCCGGATCGTAAAATTGACAGTCAACCACACCTTCCTGAATAGGGTCTTTCAACCCAATGGTTACCCCGTCGAGCGGGTTATGGCAGGCTTCTATGGCGACCATAAAAACCAGCAGGCTATAAATAAGATAACGTAAATCCATAGTCAACGGGTGAAAAGTGGCAACGTTTTACAGGCTTACTTACTCTTTCGTTATCAATTGAGTCTGTACGAAAGTGTTAGGTTGATGGTGGGTAGATAGCGGTAGTTCGATAAATTTCGCTCAACGATGGGTACCTGATTATCAATTGTTGTCGTTTCCAGAAATCCTTCATAGTCAAGGTGTACGCTTGGTTTACCCAAATAGAAAACACCCATCTCAAAGCCAATTCCCAATCGCTTTATTGGCATACTTCGACCGAAACCCCAACCGAGATAACCAACTATCGGATGCCAGCGTAAACCAAGATTAACGGTCCCAACCGATTCCGGTGTCAGTTCCAAACCGTCTAAATCCAGCTTGTTCTCGGCCGTTATCACAACCCGTAAATCTGGATGCCAGGTATATCCCAATCCCCCGGTAATGAAAAATGACCCACGTGAGAACGGATGCCATTTTAGATTAGCCTGAGCAATGCCAATCGTCAAATCGGGCTTAATCTGTATGTATGAATCAGTGGCTGCTTCAACCCGTATGAGTTTACGATACGCAAAATACTGCCCGCCTACCCGCAACGTCAGCCGATCCGACCGACTCAGCAGCCGATTATAAAACAGACCCGGTCCCGTTGTACCAATGTTGACACTGACGGACTGCGACATTTGAATGAGTGAATCAGGTGGGCTAAGCTGAGCTGAAAAGACCTTCGTCTGACAAAACCAGCTAACCAGGATGCATAGGTAAATACGAATCATAGCATCGACCAGTTTCTGCTTTCATGCGTTAGTAAGCAGAATTTTAAATTTACGTTATTGTAAATTTATATCTTTATTTTATTCTTTTTGTTTTTATTATTAACTAAAAAGACGATTATGGTAAAAATTATAATGGATCGTCGCTTATTGAGATTTTTGAAAATAGGAATCTGTTTGCCTGGCTTAATACAAATTGAGTTCCTGACAAGCGTCGGTATTGTGTTGATTCAGGAGTCTATATAAGCTGTATCTCAAACATTTACGATCTAATGAAATATAGTTTAGTTGTCCGGCTGGTTCTTTTTGGGTCTACCTATGTACGTAGCCAGACGAATGAGTTGCCGGAAGAGCGGGAAATAGGAATAATTGTGCTGCCGGGCTTAAGCAAACCTACGTATATCACCCCCCTGTCAACTCAAGCGCCGGTTGGTTTTGAGATACGCTATAGTCATTTGCATATGCGTCGGCAATCGTGGGAGCAGTGCCAATGTTTTTTTCGGTCGGGTTTTCTTGCCAACGCCTATTCGTTTCGTAACCCGGTAGCCCTTGGCCAGTCAATAGGAGGGGGGCTTTTCTTTGAGCCAATTATTGTACAACGGGCGCATTGGGAGCTTTCTATTCGCGCTCTAGCGGGCCTGACGTACGTATCGCGTAGTTACGATGCAATCACAAATCCTGGCAACGTCGCTTTCGGAACACCTATAAACGGCTTAACCGGAATAGGTATTTATGGCCGTTATACCATTGTGCCTAATTGGCGTTTGTTGGTTGGGCTCGACTTTAAACATATGTCTAACGCCGGAGTCCGATTGCCAAATCAGGGGTTAAACATACCTGCGTTCGCGATTAGTATCCAGCACTATACAGGCTCTCCTACCTTGCCTGATCCCCAAGATTGGCGAATGCCCAATCTTGGTAAACGATGGATGTTCCGTGTGTTGGCCTTTGGTTCGGCAAAAGTGATGGAAGCGGTCGATAAGAATCCGGAACAAGCTTATCCCATCTTCGGGTTGAACCTGATTGCGGGCTACCACATTACCCGAACGCACGTGCTATCGGGTGGTATCGAACTGCTCGATGATCGGTATTTTAAAGAACAAATACACCACTGGACGGGTCAATACCAACCTTACCGGCAAGGTACGCTGCTGGCTGGGTATGAATTCTGGCAAGGGCATTTTTCGTTTACGGCCCACATGGGCTGGAATCCGATACGTCCACTCTGGTACAAACCCGCAACCTATCAGAAGTATGGCTTACTATATCGGTTCGCGAACGGATTTACGAGTGGCGTTTCGGTGAAAGCCTACGGCGACAATACCAAGAATTTCCAAGCTGTTGTCGGCATGACTTTTTGAGCAGGATTATCAAAAATAACCCCGAAGTTCATAACGTTTGGCTGGCGGTTCTTATGAATGACTAATTTTGTTTGTTACTAATAATTAATATGTTATACTATAAGTGTAATATTTATCAATTATTTGGCATTTTTGTGAAAATATAGTTGATTTTAATTAAAATTGATAAACTAAAAGGCTATGCCAAAATGAGCTTACAACTGTGCCTGTTTACAGTATACAAACTCACTTTGAATCAGTCCGGACTTTGACTCTATGGTCAATCAGCTACACTTTACCAGCCTTTTTTTAGTCTATCTTTTATCCAACGGTGAGCTGCTTGGTCAGGCCATACCCGACACAACCACCGCTCAACAGAGTATTATGGCTGAGGTGGGTGGATTTGGTTCGTCGGCTGCCCAAACCCCGTTTTGGCTTCGCTCGCGACAATATGGGACAGTGCCATTAACGGGACCGGCTGTTCTTATAAGGGTGGGATTGATGAAGCAGTTTGGCGACTATCGGAACGCTCAGAAAATACACGTTAAAGTAGCCGTTGAAGGAGTTGCTAATGTTGGCACCAGTTCGCAGCTTGTTTTGCCAGTAACCTATGTTAGTCTGCTCTCGAAGCATTTTGAACTTTACGCGGGTCGTCGGCGGGAGGTATTTGGCTTAGTCGATACGTTGTTAACATCAGGTTCTTACGCCTGGTCAGGAAATGCCCTGCCACTCTACAAAATTCAGTTTGGTACCCGTGGCTATGTTCCCCTAGGTTTTACGAAAGGTGTTGTGGCGGTAAATGGTATGTATGCTCACGGCTGGTTTAGTAACACAGACTCTATTCAGAACTCGTTTTTGCATCAAAAAGCATTGTTTGTCCGGATTAGTCTTATCCGTAACCGGGTACGGTTATATGGCGGCCTGACTCATAGTGCTCAATGGGGAGGTAGTTCCAGTGTATATAAGAATGGTATTACGGTGAAAGGCAAAATTCCAAGTTCATTGGATACCTATAAAGATATTATACTGGTTAGGCAACCGCCTAATGATCCGACTCTGTATAGTAGTTTTGACTTATCAAATCAGGCTGGTAACCATCTCGGTTCTATTGATATGGCACTGGAAATTGATAACAATCAGGCCAATTGGTTTTTGTATTACCAGCATCCTTTCGAAGATAAATCAGGCGTAGCCTTTCAAAATATGCCTGATGGCTTGTATGGCATTCGCTGGAAAAATAAGCAGCAAATACCATCTAATGGGTTTCGCCTTACGCAGATAACCGCCGAATTCTTAACCACCTTAAATCAAAGCGGGTTTAATTTCGAGATAGGCAGTCGCCTGTATAATGGCGCCGATGATTATTTCAACAACTACCAGTATATCGATGGGTGGACGCATCGGCAGCGCGTTATCGGGACACCCTTCATAACACGCAGACTTGATTCCCGAGAAGATTTGCACGATCTGCAAGGAGGGAACGGCAAGCATGGACTGATGATGATTAGTAATAATCGTGTTCAGGTCAGTCATCTCGGTTTGCTGGGCCAATGGCCTTCGGGTACGCAACTGCGGGCGCTACTTTCCTATAGCCGAAACTTTGGTCAACCTATGACCAGTGATCCAAGAGCGCCGTTATCCCAATTTTC
>CAXVWN010000362.1:0-7440 GCA_964263725.1 Spirosoma sp. | reverse complement strand
AAAGGTGCAAACGCCAGCCACTGGATGAACCAGGCAGATCATACAACACGGTTGATTAATTTCCTGTGGAATACCAATCAGCCCACCGGGGAAGCCATTGACATTCAGTAAGATAAAACAAATGCCTATTTATCAGGGATTTGGAACAGCAAAGAGTACAAGTTAGTTTTTCATGTAGAAAAGGTTAAGGGTTTAGGAATAGTCAGTATAAGGTTCTCCGCAATAGATCGGGGAACCTTATCTTTTTTTAAGAGGTATTTGTACTCCTTTTAACATTAACAACAGGCGTGCCATGGTCTTAAACCGTGGCACGCCTGTTGCGTTTATAGCATTGTTAATAGGAAACCAGCTCAATAAAAAATATCCGTGCTTCCAACCCTATTTATGCCAGAGAGGTCTATGCAATCAGGAACGAATTGATTCAGGTCAGGAGAACGGTTCGTTTGCTTCTCTACTAAAAACACAACGATGAAACTCTCCAAATCTCTCCTTCAGGCAATTGCGATTGCCGTTACTGTCACAACAATTAGTTCATGCGCGAACGACAAAGTCATTGACCCAAAATCCCCTAATGGCGAGCAACAAAAGGTTCCTCTAAATTGTCCGGCTTGCGGTATGGGTTAATTATACGTCATTGATTCGTCTCAACTGGGCGCTTTATGTCTAAAATTTATTCCTCCATTGCCTGTAACATGGATGCCAACCTGTTGTTGGCATCACTTCCGCTTTTTGAGTCCGGGAAAGTAGAAGCCATTGAATGGTCGTTTGATACACTTTTCAAACACAATCAAACGCCCGACTGGTTTGTCGATTTATTGAAAGCCTACAGCCGCGAAAGTCGGTTGATTGGTCATGGCGTTTTTTTCTCCCTTTTCTCTGGCAAATGGACTAAAGAACAACAGGAATGGCTGTTGCGGCTCAAGATGATGGCGGCAGCGTACTCGTTTGACCACATTACCGAACATTTTGGGTTTATGACGGGAGAGGATTTTCATAAGGGTGCCCCTATCAGCGTTCCCTTTACAGCATCGACGCTCGCGCTGGGCCACGACCGATTAAAGAGAATCCAAAATGCCTGTAACTGCCCGGTTGGATTAGAAAATCTGGCTTTTGCCTACTCGCTGGATGAAGTAAAACGGCATGGCGATTTCCTAAATCAACTACTTGAACCGATAAATGGGTTTATTATTCTGGACCTGCACAACCTGTATTGCCAGATTCAAAATTTCGGTATTGATTTTCAGGATCTACTTGTGCTGTATCCGCTCGACAAAGTTCGTGAAATTCATATCTCTGGAGGAAGCTGGACTACTTCGCAGCAGAATCCGGCGAAAACCATTAGGCGAGATACGCACGATGATGCGGTGCCAGCCGACGTTTTTGCCTTACTGCAACGAACCATTCCCCAATGCCCAAACCTGAAATATTCGGTGCTAGAGCAACTGGGCACCGGACTGGCTACCAACGAGAGCCGTCATCTGTTTCAGCAGGACTTTTTGACGATGGACGCTATTAGTCAGGCGGCTAACCGGAAGGGTATTCAATCAAAAATCAATTCGTTTTCGCCTACATTTTTGCCTGCCCTTGATTCTCTTCCGGCAGAAAATCTGTTGCTTCATGCGCAACAAACTGAACTATCGACTATTCTGGAAACAGCCGTCGATTATCAACAGGCGCAATCATTTCTTGATGCGTCTGGTTTAGCTAATTCGGACTGGGAAATTGAAAAATGGGACCCGTACATAATTGAAACGGCCTTGGCCATCGCACAAAAGTGGCAAAATGGATTTGACTGACAGCTCTATAGACGGCATTCCTGTATTCTGCCCGCCTGTTATGGCTTCGGTAACAGCCTCAAATGATGTTGCGTGTGTAGGCTTGTGAAGTTTACCATTTCTCGAACAGTCAGTTTGCCCAATGCCGGATGTGGTATACAATAAGCTTCCAGTTCCTGATCTGACCAATGTCCAATAGTCTCAATTAATGACTCATAAACACTGGAAAATCGCGTCATAAGGGTATCTCGCCCTACCTGCATATCCTCAATACGGGGCGCCATTGCAGCGGGGGCTTTAACACCTGTTGCCAGTATTTTCTTGTAGGCCGAAGCTATTTCCTCATACGTTTTTGATGGTGATGCCGGTTTGCCCCACTGCATGAACACCTCACGCGGACCAGTCATTAAACGGGCTACCGGCCGCGCCGACAAGTACAAATGCTGTACGACATCGGCCACCGACCACTTTTCGTCGGCATGCCGGTTAAATGCTTCGCTGGAATAGCCATTTATTACACTAATGAACGTCTGATAGTCGTTCATTAATCGTTGTTGTAAATCAGTTTCCATACGTTGCATAAGCCTGTTTTTTTGTGAGGTTACAGAAAGAATGTATACTCCTCTAACTTACTGATACTTACTCGCGAACTACGCGGTATAATTGATTTTAAGAATCAATCTGAATGAGTACTTTTGGGTAATAATATCGCACGGTCACTAATAACCAGACTTTCTCAGGCGTAAAAATCACAAGCAATTAGTTGCACTAATCATCAGAAAACCAATGAAAACCTTACTGCTTACCACTTTACTTATTGCCGCTTCGATCGGTGTGTTTGCTCAAGGCGAAGTTAGTTATCATGGCAAAAAAATCACTGAGAGCGGTGCCATTCCAGCCACACAACTAGCCACCAAAATGGCCGACAAGCAAGAAATGCCCGCTAAAGTAGAAGGCATCGTTGAATCGGTCTGTAAAGTAAAAGGCTGCTGGGTGAAAGTCAAAACCGGCGAGGGCCAGACGATGCGCGTAACGTTTAAAGATTACGGGTTCTTTGTGCCAAAAGATATCGTAGGCAAAACCATTGTTGTTGAAGGCACCGCCGAAACTACCACCACGCCCGTTGCCGATTTGCGCCACTTCGCGCAGGACGCCGGAAAACCAAAAGAAGAAATCGAGAAAATTACCGAACCCGAAAAAGCCCTGACCTTTGTGGCAGATGGGGTAATTGTAAAAAAATAAGGAACCGTTTCCAACCCTTTTTCTAACGGCAGCGTCTTTGTATAAAAATCACAAGAACTATGTTAGAGTCAATAAAACAGTTTTCTGGTTTCCTCATCGTTAATATACTCGTCTTTTCAGCCTGTAAATCGTCGGAAACAAATCCATCCGACTCTATTTCGGTTGGGTTACATAAATCGGCACGGCTTGGTTCGGGCATTGCCGTTCGGGTAGATTCCATTCAGGATGGTCGCTGCCCAACCGGCGTCAACTGTATTTGGGCCGGAGAAGCTAAAGTCAAACTATTACTATCGAATGACAAAGACTCCAGCACCGTTCGCCTGACGTTAGGGGCAAGCCTTAATTCAAAGCGGGTAGACTCAACAAATGTTACACTAACCAACTCTGTTTATAAGGTGATTTTGCGAGGGGTGAATCCTTATCCAACTTATCCCGCTACAAATGAACCTCAGGTAGCCGTTGTTCAGGTAACAAAAATATAGGGGTTGTTCGGGGTCTTTTTGTATTTTGAGGGCTGTAACCAATGGTTACAGCCTTTTTTGTACCCAACCAACTTCTTTTATGAAAAAACTATACCTGCTGGTAGGATTGTCTCTACTAGCCTCTCCTTTGTTTGCCCAGCGCACATTAATTCACTGCGGAAATCTCTTTGATGGTGTCGGCAATACGCTCCAACCACAAATGACGGTGGTAGTCGAAGGAAACAAAATTACCGCTGTGCAAAAAGGCTACGCCACACCTGCCGGACAGGATCGCGTGCTGGATATGAAATCCAAAACCGTACTGCCCGGCTTGATTGATATGCACGTCCATTTGGAAAGTCAGACACGCCGGGGTGGCGCTATTGATGGCTTTACCAAGAATCAGGCCGACGTTGCGTATCAGGCGGCACAATATGCAAAAACGACTTTGTTAGCCGGTTTCACAACCGTGCGTGACTTGGGCGGTTCTGGCGTAAATGTATCCCTTCGCAATGCTATTAACGCCGGTTTAGTAGACGGCCCACGGGTAATGACGGTTGGCAAATCCATTGCGACAACGGGCGGCCACGCCGATCCAACTAATGGCTACAAAAAAGATCTGATGGGCGATCCAGGTCCCTTAGAGGGCGTTATTAATGGGCCTGAAGATGCGCGAAAAGCTGTTCGACAACGCTACAAAGATGGTTCTGACCTGATCAAAATTACGGCTACCGGTGGCGTGTTAAGTAACGCCAAAGATGGCTCGGGACCCCAGTTTACGGAGGAAGAAGTGAAAGCCGTGGTTGATGCCGCCAAAGATTATGGCTTTGCGGTAGCCGCTCACGCACACGGAGCCGAAGGGATGAAACGCGCGATCAGAGCGGGTGTGCAAACCATTGAGCACGGCACGTTGATGGACGACGAAGCGATTGAGCTATTCAAGAAATACGGCACCTATTACGTCCCGACGATCATTGCCGGTAAAACAGCCGCTGACTCAGCCAGACATTTTGGGTATTATCCTGCATTAGTAACGCCAAAGGCATTAGCTATTGGCCCCAAAATCCAGGCTACCTTTGCCAAAGCTTACAAAGCAGGCGTCAAGATTGCCTTTGGCACCGATGCTGGCGTTTACATTCACGGCTACAACGCCAAAGAGTTTGAATACATGGTCGAAGCGGGCATGCCGCCAGTTGAAGCCATCAAATCAGCTCTGATGACTAACGCGAAATTGCTGGGTATGGATACGCAGGTTGGCTCGATTGAAGCGGGTAAATTTGCGGATATCATTGCCGTAGACGAAAGCCCAATTCAGAACATCAAAACGTTGCAAGCCGTCCAGTTTGTGATGAAAAACGGCAAAGTCTACAAGCAGTAGAGACATAAATTAGAATAGAACATTTATTGTCACAATATGACCCCTGAAGGGGTCATATTGTGACAATAAATGTTCTATTCTAATTTTGCATATTTATTTAACTCAAAAATTCGAGTAGCAACCCGTTCACCCGTTTGGGTTCTTCGTGCTGAACCCAATGGGTAGCCTCCTCAATAAAAACGACGCGGCCGTTATCGCAAAGGTCGATGCTGGGTTGAGCCATCTCCCGCTTTAGAAATTTATCGAGGGCACCCCAAATGAGCAGCGTCGGCACAATAACTCGAATAGAAGATCGCCGGGCGGGTGGTTTTCGCAAGGAAGCCCGATACCAGTTGATCATTGCCTTTCCGGCACCTGGCTGCGACCACGCTGCTTTATACTGCTGTAAATCAGCTCGCCTAAACGTTCCCGGCCGGCTGCTGCTTAACAGGGTTCCGATGAGCATGGCCCGATTACCCAACCGAATTGCCAGTTCGGGTAACCACGGCAACTGAAAGAAACCAATGTACCAGCTACGTACCATCTGACCAACGTCACGACTGGCAAATCGCTTCATGACAATTGGATGCGGCACGTTCATGACCACTAACCGCTCAACCCGCTCTGGATACGAAACCGCCGTCCACCAGGCTACAGCCGCGCCCCAATCGTGACCCACAACCACTGCTTTTTGTCGTCCGGCTGCGTCAATCAACCCAATCACATCGGCGACTAACGTGTCGATGCCGTATGCTTCAATGCCAGTTGGTTTATCGCTGAGATTATAACCTCGCTGGTCGGGTGCCCACACGCAAAATCCCGCTTCGGCTAACACATCAATCTGTTGTTTCCAGCCATACCAGAACTCCGGAAAACCATGCAGCAGGATCACAAGCGGACCATCGGCTGGCCCTGCCTGAACAACATGCAATTTAAGCGGCTGGCCAGACAGACCGCTGGTTTCGATAAATGTGTGCGTCATTGATCGACTTTAAAATCCGAAATATCGCTCGGCATTGCGGTAACAGATGTCTTGTATGATCTGGCCAATCCAGTTTATATCGTTGGGTAATTCCCCATTTTCAACCTCGTTGCCGAAAATGTTGCACAGAATTCGTCGGAAATATTCGTGACGGGGGTAGGATACAAAGCTGCGCGAATCGGTTAACATACCGACGAAAGCACTCAACAGTCCCATGTTCGAGAGTGCGTTGATTTGCTTCTCCATACCGTCCTTCTGGTCAAGAAACCACCAGCCTGACCCGAACTGTATTTTGCCGCGTACGGAGCCGTCATTGAAGTTACCAATCATGGTGGCTATCACCTCATTATCAGCCGGATTGAGATTATACAGAATTGTCTTCGCCAGTTGATTGCGGTCATCTAATCCACCCAAAAAGCGGGACAGGGAAGCTGCCTGCGGAAAATCGCCAATGCTGTCCCAACCCGTGTCGGGACCGAGGTCGCGTAACCGGCGGATGTTATTGTTACGAAGTGCGCCCAGGTGAAACTGTTGCGTCCAGCCCTTGGCATGGTCCCACTCGGCAAACTGCACCAGCATGAACGATTTAAATTTCAGCACATCCACCGGCGTAATGTCAACACCTCGCTGCAAATGATCAAATATGCGCTGAACATCGCCATCTGTATAAGGCTCGGCATACACCATTTCCAACCCGTGGTCGGATAACCGGCAACCCATCTCAGCGAAGTAATCGTGTCTGGATTTGAGGGCGTCGAGGTAGTGCGTCAATGTCAGAATGTCCGCATTGGTTACCTCAGCCAGCTTTTTTATATATGACCGAAGTGCCGCAGGATCTTCGGCGGCCATTGCTTTATCAGGGCGAAAAGCGGGTAGAATTTTAACGCTGAAGCCGTCCTGCGCTATTTTTTTATGGTGTTCGAGCGAATCAAGCGGGTCATCGGTCGTGCAAACCACCCGCACATTGAAATGCTGAAGTAGATTTCGAGCCGTGAGATTTGGCAATTGTTCATTGCACGTATCGTAAATAGATCGGGCGGTTGAGGGGCTGAGTATGCCCGTTATCCCAAATGGATTTTTCAGTTCCAGATGAGACCAGTGGTAAAGTGGATTACGGAGGGTGTAAGGCACCGTTTCGGCCCATTTTTCAAATTTCTCCCAGTCGGTTGCCTCACCCGTACAATACCGTTCGTCGATGCCGTGGGTACGCATGGCCCGCCACTTATAATGGTCGCCGTGAAGCCAGAGCTGACTCATATTCTCAAATCGGCGGTCATCGGCAATCTGGTCGGGCGGCAGGTGGCAATGATAATCAATAATCGGCATGGGCCGGGCATAGTCGTGATAAAGCCGACGAGCCGTTTCGGTTTGTAGTAGAAAGTCGTCGGAAAGAAATGTTGGAGTGGGCGCGAGTGTATGCATGTTTATCAAAGCAAAAGCCGGGTAGTTTCTCCCGGCTTTTGTATTTTTTTTTCAAATGAGGTACTACTTTACTTGATGTTACGGGACACCAGGTTAATGGAGTTGAATTAAATAAGCGCCGAAACGCTTTTACCTTTTTTGTGGTGTCGGGTTGTCAAAACCCACACCACCAAAAACAGATGTTACATTAAAACAATTAAT
>CAXVWN010000361.1:0-13871 GCA_964263725.1 Spirosoma sp. | reverse complement strand
GTTCCCAAACCGCCCGTTGGCACGATTACAGGCTACATTGGCCGGGCGATAAGAGATCGTAAAATGCAGGTCATTTACGACGACGAAACGAAAGGCAAATGGTCCGTTACGCACTATACCACACTGGAAGAGTTGGGTTCTGTGGCGCTGATACAATGCAAACTGGAAACGGGTCGGACGCACCAGATTCGGGCGCATTTTAAGCATATTGGCCATCCATTGTTCAACGATGCTCTGTATGGGGGCGACCGAATTTTGCGCGGCACGCCCGTTGGCAGTTATAAAGCGTTTGTCGAGAATGCCTTCAAACTATTACCGCGCCAGGCGCTCCACGCCAAATCGCTGGGGTTTGTACACCCGCGAACCCGCGAATGGCTTCAGTTCGATTCAGCACTACCTACCGATTTTCAGGCCGCGCTTACAAAATGGCAAGGCAAAATCATCAATCGGTCAGCTAATGAGGATGAATAATAAAGTATTAATTTCGACCACTTACCTAACATTTCTCTTTTACCAGTCACCCACTATTATTCACCATTCACTTTCCTCCCTATGATTTCCATCCGCCCCGGTACCCTCGAAGATATACCAGAAGCCTTCGCTTTGGTAACCGAACTGGCCATTTACGAACGTGCAGCCGATCAGGTTACTAATACGGTCGAACAAATGGCCTTCGACGGTTTTGGCCCAAATCCTCTTTTCGGAATGATTATGGCTGAGGATTCTGACAGTCAAAAAATCGTTGGTATGGCCTTATATTTCTTCCGCTACTCAACCTGGAAAGGCAAACGGTTGTATCTGGAAGATATTATTGTAACCGAATCGTTTCGGGGTTACGGCGTAGGAAAACTATTGCTGGATGCCACTATTGAGATGGCTCGCGAAACAAACTGCACCGGCATGATGTGGCAGGTATTAGACTGGAATGAGCCTGCTATTGGTTTCTACAAACAATTCGGCACCCGCTTCGACGATGGCTGGACGAACTGTCATCTGGATTTCTGACCGGAGAAAATCGAGAACTCCTAAATCCCCTGAAGGGGACTTGACTCGTATTTAAACAAAGTCCCCTTCAGGGGATTCAGGGGTTTTTAGATAGATTCTGAAGTGAAGAGTAGGAGCGAAAAGGTGGATCATCCCCGTTTCGCTTTTACCCTATGCTCTTCTTTCCCCCATTCCCTTTATCCAAAAACCTTATCTTTGCACTTCCGAGCATAGACATTAAGCATGACGTATAGTCAACAGAAAGCCCTCCGTATAACGGGTTGGGTGTTTTTAAGTATTTTTTTGCTAGCTCTTGTAGGGGCTGGCATTGCCTATTCCAAGCGAGAAAGTTTGTTGCAGACGGTGCTTGCCAAAGGAATTCGCAAAGCCAAGCGAGATTATAATCTTGATGTTCACATTGGTTCGGCAAAATTCACCGGATTAAGTTCGCTGGCATTTACTGATATTTCCGTGGTTCCTGAAAAACGCGACAGCCTGGCTCGTATCCAGCGGGTTGAACTCGACGTTCGGTTCTGGCCGTTGCTGGCAGGCAAAATTGGCTTATCGGGCATGACACTCGAAAACGGTCTGATTCAGGTAATCAAACGCGATTCGTTGACCAATATCGACTTCCTGCTGCACCGAAAACGCGATTCAACGGCAACGGATAATTCACCGGTCGAAACGACCCGGCGTACGAACCTGGCCGATGTGACTGAGAATCTGATCGACAATATTTTATCTAAAATTCCGGATGATCTAAATATCAACAATCTGGAATTCCGGGGCATAGATATCGGCAACGACACGATTAGTCTGCTTACACAAACAGCCGTTATCAAGAGCGAAAATGTTACGTCAACCATAAAGTTAAATGGCAATCAGGCGACCTGGCATCTGTCGGGCACCGCCGATCCCAGTGATCGCGAGTATAATCTGGCACTCTATGCCGATGGTCAGAATGGGCGTACCAAGCCTATTGAGCTAGCGTATATTCAGAAGAAATACAACCTTAAATTACAGGCGGATACCCTCCGTGTCGAACTTCGTGATGTAGATCGGTCGGGTGATGAATTCCGGCTTGACGGGGCCGGATCGGTACAAAATCTTCGTATCAATCACCCGGCCATTGCCCGCACCGACGTATTGGTTAAGCGGGCCGCCATAGATGCCAATTTATTTGTTGGTGAAGATTACATTGGCATAGACAGTTCGTCAACCTTGCATCTCGGCGAAGTTAACGCACGGCCATTCGTGAAGTATACTCTCCCCGAGGCTGGTTCATCAAACAGCAGTGGTAAAGTGTATGACGTTCAACTACATACCGATCCGTTGGATGCACAAGCACTCTTCAATTCGTTTCCACAGGGACTGTTTGAGTCGCTGGAGGGGATGCAGGTATCCGGTAAACTCAAGTATGATTTAGCCTTTCAGTTAGATACGGCTTTGCCCGATTCGGTCAAATTCAACTCCAGCCTGACGCAGGAGGACTTCCGGGTAATTAAAATGGGCCGGACCGATTTTGCGGCTATTAATAACCCATTCGTTTATACGCCGTACGAAAAAGGCAAACCTGTTCGCAATATTGTCATCGGACCCGAAAATCCGGATTATACACCGCTGAACCAGATTTCGCCCGATTTGCGGAATGCGCTGCTGACGTCGGAAGATTATAACTTCTTCACACACAACGGTTTCAACGAAAAAGCATTCCGAGTTTCTATTGCCACCAACTTCAAGGAAAAATCATTTAAACGCGGGGCCAGCACGATTTCGATGCAGTTGGTTAAAAACGCGTTTCTGAACCGGAATAAAACGCTCTCGCGTAAGGTTGAAGAAATCCTGATCGTCTGGCTCATCGAAAACGAGCATATCATTCCGAAAGAACGGATGTATGAGGTGTACCTAAACATTATCGAGTGGGGTAAAAATATTTATGGTATTGGTGAAGCAGCCCGGTATTACTTCGCCAAAAGTCCGGCCGATCTAAGTTTAGGCGAAAGTATTTTCCTCGCATTCGTTGTGCCAAGGCCTAAAGCTGCCCTGAACTGGTTTATTCCCGGTGGAACTCTTCAAGTCCGTAATGTGCGGGGCTATTTCAAACTCATTGGCCGTATTATGGCCCGACGTGGGTTGACCGCTCCCGACTCTGGCGCGTATGGTTTTTATGATGTTCGACTGCGGGAAGGTTTACGGACAGCAGTAGCTCCGGTAGATTCACTATTCCAGGGCGATAGCCTGATGACCGACCCAGCCGATGCCAATATTGATGAGGAAGATGAAGGGGGAACCGGAATCGGCAACTTCTTCCGCCGATTATTTAAAGGCAAGAAAGCTGACGAAAATCGCAGTAGCGACGAACAACCAACCGTGCAGCCGGAACGACGGCCTACCGACCGTCCTGACGTAATTCCAAGCGAACCTGTCTCGGCAGATACCGTTAAAACCCGTAAGCAATTACGGCAGGAACGACGCGAACAAAAACGGAAGGAGAAAGAGGCCCAAAAGGCGCTGGAAACCAGTAACCAATAAGAAATTGACTTATGAAAGGGCTTTTTAGACTTTTAGTGTTTGTGCTTTTGATCGGCGGGATTGTTCTCTATGTCGTTTCCCGACACAACAATACTTCGTTTACACCACAAACAATTGACTTGACCGTTGACTGCTCAGACCTGGAAAATGTTCTGGTAACCTCAACGGTTAACGTTGTCGTTAAGAACTTATCGTCTCGTTCGCACGATGATGTGTCGGTAAAAGTTGTAGCCTTCGATGAAGCGGGAAAGGTGTTAAAAGAAAAATACACGACGTTTTCCCGCACGCTTTCGCCCAATAGCAACTTCGACAAGCCTGTTACTTTACCCGCCGAAACCAAGCGTTGTGATTGCCAAATAGTGAGCTCACATCCGCTTTAGTAACACGCAGCTACTTCCCTGTAATCGTAACGGCTTTGTGTAAATAGATATCTTTATCAAGTTGATCGAGCAGGAAAGCCGCCACATCGGCCCGGCTGATACGCGGGAAAGAAAATCGAGGAAATGGCAGATGCTCACCAATTCGATAATGCCCGGTAACAGGCCCGTCGGTAAGTCGCGTTGGGCGGGCAATGACCCAGTCTAAATTGCTTTCCAGAATGGCGTGTTCCTGTTTTTCTTTCTCGGCAATTACTCCGCTCAACAGCGTTTTGATAATCAGTTTACTGGGTAGTGATGCCTCTTCGTAACTCGTACCGACCCCCAACGACGATACAACCAGCAACCGTCGAACACCTACATGGGTCATGGCGTCAATCAAATTAATCGTGCCATCAGCCACGGCTTTATCTTCCTGACCGGGCCTGCTTCCAAGCGCACAGAACACAGCATCCTGCCTCCGAACAGCTGGTAATAATGTATCGGGTTTCAATACATCGCCGGTTAAAACGGTCAGATTTGGATGTTCAATACCCAGTTTGGTGGGATCACGTACGAAGGCCGTTACAAAATGGCCCCGCTGAAGTGCTTGCTCTACAGCCTGACGGCCTGTGCCGCCTGTGGCTCCTACCACTAATAATTGCATAAAAACAGCTGGTTTTGAGTATTGGTATAACCCAGAACCAGCTGTTCAGTTTTATAAACCAATACAACTATCACAAGTCCAGTAAATCGGGACGCCGTATGCGTGTGCGCTCCAGCGCCTGTTCGTGCCGCCAGTCGTCAATTTTGGCTTCATGACCTGACAATAGAATATCGGGTATGCGATGGCCTTCAAACTCGGCCGGGCGCGTGTATACGGGTGGAGCGAGTAAATTATCCTGAAATGAATCGGTTAAGGCCGATGTTTCGTCGTTCAATACGCCTGGCAACAACCGAATAATGGCGTCTGACAAAACACAGGCCGCCAATTCTCCGCCCGATAGTACATAGTCGCCAATGCTAATTTCTTTTGTGATGAAGAGTTCGCGAACGCGCTCATCAACACCTTTGTAATGCCCGCAAAGAATAATCAGATTTTGACGTAACGATAGTGTATTCGTCGTTTGCTGATTCAACCGTTCGCCGTCTGGCGTCATGTAAATAACCTCATCGTAAGCACGTTCGGCTTGCAAGGAGCGGATACAGCGGGCAATCGGTTCAATTTGCATGACCATACCCGCACCCCCGCCAAAAGCATAGTCGTCTACACGCCGATGTTTGTCGGCGGTATAATCACGCAGGTCGTGCACAACCACGTCTACATAGCCTCCCTGCTGCGCCCGTTGCAAAATCGAGTGCGCAAAAAAGCTGTCTAAAAGACGGGGCAGGCAGGTAATAATATCAATCCTCATCCGTATCGTCCGGGCTGTTGTCCGTTTCGTCGCCGTTCACATCCGATGTTTCAGTACTTCCATCGGTCTTTTCATTTTCTTCCATGTAAATCTCCAGTAACCCCGTTGGCAGCGCCACATTGAGTTTCTGATTGGCACGATCTACCGTCCGAACGATATCGCTGTTGATTGGAATTAGCACTTCTTTTCCCTGATAATCCATCGCAATCAGATCTTGCGCGTTCATGGCATAAACACCCTGCACAATACCCAATTCGCCCGCTTCGGCATCAACAATCTGATAACCAACAATTTCGTGGAAATAAAATCGGGTTACATCTGTGATTGGCTCCAAGTTCTCCAAAGGCAAGTAAGCACCACAGTTGATAAGCCGCTCGGCTTGCTCAATTGTGTCTACATCGTCAAAGGCAATGATAGCGCGGCTACCTTTTACAATAGCGATAGACTCGATGAAATACGGAATGAGATCGCCTTTCACCTCCAGCAGCACCGATTCCAGATCAGCATACTCGGCCGCGTTGTCAACATCTAAAAAAAGCACCAACTCACCACTAACGCCGTGCGTTTTGGTGATATGCCCTACCTGATAACAATCGTCTTTAGTCACAGTATTGGTATGTAAAAAGAGCCTGCTCAACTACGAACAGGCTCTTCATTAACAGTTTCGTCGGGCCACCGAAGCAGAACCGGTCGAAAAATTATTCCGCAGCCGGAGCGTCCGTTGTGGATTTCTCTTCGGTTGCCGGAGCGGCTGCTTCAGCAACAGGAGCAACTTCCGCTACTGGAGTTTCAACAGCAGGTGTTTCAGCAACAGGAGCAACCTCGGCAGCTACTGGAGTTTCGGTAACTTCTGCGGCAGGTGCTTCAGCTACTGGAGCTTCTTCAACTGCGGGAGCAGGCGTTTCTACTGGTGCAACGTCGGCAGCAGGCGCTGCTTCAGCTACGGGAGCAGGCGCTTCCACTACGGGAGCTACTTCAGCAACAGGAGCAGGTGCTTCTACTACCGGCTCTTCTACCTTGTTTTTCTTAGCGATAGCTTCGGCACGAGCTTCGTTCACTTGCTTCTCAGCATCCAGACGAGCAGCACGATTCTGCTCTTTGGTTTGAGTTTTAGTGTCGGCAGCACCGGCCTTACGGGTTTCTTTCTCGCCTTTCCAGGTGGTGAATTTATCATCAGCCTGATCCTGTGAGATAGCCCCTTTATTAACGCCTACTTGCAGGTGTTTGCGGTACATGATGCCTTCGTGCGACAATACCGAACGAGCGGTATCAGTCGGCTGAGCACCAACCATGAGCCAATAAACGGCTCTGTCCGACTTTAATACGACCGTCGAAGGGTCGGTGTTGGGGTTGTACGAACCGATTTTTTCGATAAACCGGCCATCGCGAGGAGAGGTTGACTCTGCGATCACGATGTCATACATCGCCATTTTCTTGCGTCCACGACGCGCTAAACGAATTTTAACAGCCATTTGTGCTTGCTTAGTTTTGATGGGAGACGCACTCCCCTGTAAAACGTGGCCGCAAAGGTACAAAAAAGATTCTGTTAGGTAATGCGTATTCTTTTAAATAGTTATAGGTGTATTAGTTGACGTTAAGCATCAACCAATACACCTATAACTACTTGAAATAACCCTTTACAATACGAATCTATAAGCCGGGTTCTGTCCTCCGGTTTGCACCAGATGGCTTATCATTTATCTGGGATGGTCGTCACCGGCCACCTCGTTCGACCTACCCGCGTCGGCATCCTGACCGCTCCCGGTTGGGATTGGTCCGAAACGGAGACGAGCCGCCCCACGTCCGACGCTTATTTGGTCTTTCAGCCCCTAAGGTTTATCCTGCCCCGCTAGTTGCCCAGCGGGCGGTAGGCTCTTACCCCACCTTTTCACCCTTACCAGAAATTAATGAATAGTGTATAATGGCTAATGAACAATTCCAGCTAAAGCCTTCATTATTCATTTTACATTGTCAATTATACATTAAGTCCTGGCGGTATATTTTCTGTGACACTGGCTGTCGAACGGTCGTTCCCAACCGCCCGCCTTCCCGTTAGGAAGTAGGGTGCCCTATGCTGCCCGGACTTTCCTCGCCCAATTGCTCAGACGCGATAAGCCGACTCGTATTGCTCAGGGAGGGCAAAGGTACACAGTTTCGGTGGTGGTGGTTTTTCAAACCCGATACTATTTTCAAGTGCGTCGATTTTAAGAAACCACCAGTACGATTCAAGTATGCCTGTTTCTACTGTAGCCCCTCTACTTTAACATCAATCCGACCGTGGGCCATCACAACGGCCAGCATAGCGGTGGGGGTCAGATAAACCTGATCAGGTTTAATTTCGTCGATTCGCCCGTTAATGGTGACGCCTTTTACAATCTGATTATTTTTAAGCCGTTCCTGCAACAGCTTCTGCATATCGGCGAGTTGGCTACCAATCGGGATGGTGAGCTGTTTTTCAAGCGTTCGGGCAAAAGTTCCTTTTAATAACCAGCTGGCTGACTGTTGCAAAACGTTTTTGGTATCCAGATCATATTTTAAATCCTTCAACGAGATGGTTTGATCGTGAGCATCGTAATAGGGGCGGCCACTCAGGTAAATATCACCGGTAATGGTTCCTTTAAGTCCGGCTTTGATAATGAGATTATCATTCTGGCCGTACATTTCCATATTCGTGACGGTGATCGTGTAACGGTTCTCGCTGAATGAAAATGACTTCCCGACAAACTCGTCGGCTGCGAGTTTAGCCGCTTCCTGATAACTGGCCTCACTCAGCAAGCCAATCTGAAAATCGTCTTTCACCTGCGTAACCACTGTCAGATCAGGAAGCGACACAGCGGGATGAACCTCTGGTTTAGCACCGGTCGTTGTGAGAGCAAAGCCTTCAATGCCAATCGTTGCGCGAATGACCCGTCCCTCAAAACGTAAGGGAGTCATGAGCACACGTTTGGGCACGACCTGTAAATAAGTCCGGTATTTTTCAGACAGCAAATAGGGTTCCCGTAAGATATTCCAGGCTTTCAAAACAGGGGTTCGGATATCTATATTCCGACGAACCTGCTGATCAATTGTCTTCGTAATACTGCCTAAGTTCTTATCAATCAGCCGTCCAACTATATTGGTTATCGGAATTGTAAAGCCTATAACGCTCACCGTTGGCCGACGGACCCAACCATAGCCATCGGGCTCGGTGTGGGTATTAACTGACCAGTCGGCGTCGAGATCGAATTTCGTTTTAAAGCGCAAATCAATCTCGAATTCCGTTTCTTTATACTGGGTAAACCCCAGCACCGATACGCCCGCTTTTACCCAGATACGAAGCGGCACCGTGAAATGAAACAGGCTATCCTGCGCATTAACGAGAATCGTACCACGCTTCCAGACTTTAGTCATAAACTGGTCGCGATTGTTGTCGTCCAGGCTATTATCTTCGTAAATCAGTCCGCTGACCTGCGCATTTATTTGCCGCTCAACATCACCCAATGCAATAGATACGGGCACATGAGCTGTAGACAAAAATCGTTCATTTCGAACTTCCATTTCGGTGGTGTTATAGGCTTCTTTAGGCGCTTTTGGATTCAGACGATTGCTTGACGTCTGGCATCCAGACAGCATAAATACCCAAAAAAGTAAAGTCAGCCAATTTTGGAGCGCCCTATTATTGATAAACAACGGCTTACTTAATTGTAACCTTCGTGGCACCATAGCCGAACTTCTGTTTCTGGGCGTCTTCAAAGAATTTAACGTTCGGGTGTTGACCTAATCGCTTGTGCAACTCCATGCGCAGGGAACCGCTGCCAAGACCGTGAATAAATGTAATCTCGTTCATACCGCTGGCGACAGCATTTTCGAGCATTTTTTCAAAGGTATCGAGTTGAAATTTCAACAGTTCGGCCGGGTTTCGGTTGCCGGTTCCTTTTGGCAAGAGTTCCTCAATGTGCAGATCAACGACCGCCGTTGGCCGTTCAATCGAAACAGCATCTGCGTCGGAATTGGGCTTAAACATTTCTGCTCTAAGGTCCTCCGGGTTAATACGCTTTGGCTGGGCTTGTGTGCCGGAGGTTTGGCCAGCCCGATTGCTGCCAGGGGCTGATGGTTGAGGCTCAATAGTTTCAGCATCCAGTTGGGTCAGAAAACCGGGTTGATTTAATACGGGAACGGTTGTTTTGTTCTTAAAAAATGTTGTTGCCCGCGCTTTGAACCGTTTCACCAATGGGGCTCGTAAGGACGATTTTCCGGCCCGGAACCAAAGTCCCTGCACCACAAATGTCGGCCAGTCTTCGAATGTAGCATGGGCATAGAGGTCATTCATTTTTTGCTGCGATTTGGGTTTCAGCATGCCGCTATGAATCCCTCGAAACTGCACTCCTCCCCCCGCCCCCGCCGACTCTTCACCCAACACATATGGAAATTCCCAATCGGTATTGTTAATCAAATGCAGTGTGTATTCCCGGTCGTTGATCGCCAGAAACGCCAGATAAATTCCCTGATTGGATAAGATAGCTGGAGCCGACGGAGTTACCGTTTTTTGCGGAGCAAACGTGCTGGTTTTGAGCAGTCGTTCTGCCTCTAAAGGCGAGACAGGAACCAGTTCCGACCGCATAACCGGAATCCTGAAACCGTCTTCGATTTCAATTTCAATCATACCGCCGGGCAAAAAACGCGATACGACACCCTGTTCTTTTGCCCGAAGTAGCCGGACTTTATCACCAATATTCATGATCTTCGATACTCAGTTATTACGAATCAATAGCCAAGCGATTGCCTATACCTATTAACTTCTCAAAAGTATAACGGATATAACCAAAAATCCCTTTCATCAATTTTTAGATCATTTTATTGAGCTTTTCGATGAATAGTTCATTATTCCCCCTGTTCAGCAATTTTCCCAGCTAAATCGTTACTTTCCAGATCGTTATTATCTTTCAAGGCTACACCGGTTATCTGTAAGCGAAAAGCCGAGTCGATGAGATACATCAGCTTATCGACGGCGAGGGCCAGCGGTAAACCCTGTTCACGAATGTTGGAAATACAGTTTCGTCGTTCGTCGGTAAGTCCGAGCATAGGAGCATACGTGATATACGCCCCTATGCTGTCGAACGAGCTAAGTCCCGGCCGCTCGCCAATCAGAATAATTGCCAATCTAGGGCGGAGAATCCCTCCTATTGAATCAGTAATGGCTACCCGGCCCTGTTCAACCAGAAGAATCGGGGCTAACGAATAACCAGCTTGTTGGGCTTTTTCAACCAATAAGCGCACGATCAATCCGGCGTTTTTATTAATGGCAGTTGCCGAAAGTCCATCGGCAACAATAATACTAATATCGGCCTGTGGGCTATTGAGTTGTTGAAGTTGTTCAGCCGAAGAATCAGCCAGCAAACGCCCTAAATCAGGTCGTTGCAGATAGATATCGCGGTTCTCGGCCTGACTATGAACACAATGAACCGGCAGACCTGTATTGGCTAAATTAGCCTGTAAATCAGTTATATCTAAACGGGAATAAACGGCATCTTTGGCATGAGCGTGAGCCATTTTAAATTGAAGGGACTCTTTAAGCGGAATAGAAACACCCGTTTTGCCAAGCGCAATTCGAGCGCTCGTGTACGCCTTCAGAAACGCCCATTCGTCGGACTCTACGCCTATTTTCTTTTGTTCATTCATGCGGGAAGCAGAGCCGTATAAAATTGCTTTTGCGCACCCGCCGACAGTCGATTTCCAAGTGAGTCCATGATACCTTGCTGACGTAACCATTGTTCAAACTCAGGCGCGGGCCGTAGTCCCAGCACCCGACGGAGGTACAAGGCATCATGGAACGATGTAGACTGATAGTTCAACATAATATCGTCGGCACCAGGAATGCCCATGATAAAATTGATACCGGCCACGCCCAACAACGTCAGTAATGTGTCCATATCGTCCTGATCGGCTTGTGCATGGTTCGTGTAACAAATATCCATACCCATTGGCAGGCCCATAAGTTTACCGCAAAAATGATCTTCGAGTCCGGCCCGGATAATCTGTTTACCATCAAATAGATATTCGGGACCAATGAAGCCAACCACCGAATTGATTAGAAATGGATTGTAATGACGGGCCACCGCATACGCCCGCACTTCGCAGGTTTGCTGATCGACGTTGTGATGCGCACCCGAGGACAACGCACTCCCCTGACCAGTTTCAAAATACATGATATTGTTGCCAACCGTACCCCGTTTCAACGATAGGCCCGCTTCATGAGCTTCCTGCAAGAGTGACAGGCTTATGCCAAAACTGGCATTCGCTTTTTCGGTACCGGCAATGGATTGAAACACCAGATCGACCGGCACTTGCTGTTCAATCAGTTGAATGGTCGTTGTAATATGGCTTAATACGCAACTCTGAGTCGGTATGGCAAATCGTTCTCGGACCTCATTGATCATGTGTAGCAAGCGCGATGTAGCCGCCGGACTGTCCGTGGCGGGGTTAATCCCAATCATGGCATCGCCACTTCCGTAAAGCAATCCATCAATAATACTGGCGGCCACTCCTTTCGCATCGTCAACGGGGTGATTGGGTTGTAAACGAACGGACAAATGGCCCTGTAAACCAACTGTATTTCGAAACCGGGTTACGATTTCACATTTTTTCGCGACCAGAATCAGATCCTGGTTTCGCATCAACTTTGATACAGCCGCCACCATTTCCGGCGTCAGGCCGAAGGCAATCTGCTGAAGTGTATTGGTACCGGCCTCATCGCTCAGCAGCCAGTCGCGCAACTCGCCCACCGTAAAATGGCTAATTTGTGAAAAGGCGATTTTGTCATGCGTGTCAATAATTAAGCGCGTCACTTCATCCGTTTCATACGGAATCACAACCTCATTCAAAAACGTGACTAAGGGCACATCGGCCAGCGCCATCTGAGCCGCCACCCGCTCTTCGTAACTATCGGCTACCAACCCCGCCAGCACATCGCCCGACCGCAACGGACTTGCTTTCGCCAGAAGTTCTTTCAGGTCCGCGAAGCGATACGTAAAGCTGCCAACAGTGCATTGATAGGCCATGCTCATTTTATTTAGAACTTGGTTTCGGGAAATTTGTCAATCAGCCATTCCTGCTTAATTTTCTGGTATCGACCCGTTATGTAAAACACGCCTACAATCACGACCAGCCCGCCGAAAAACAACAAACTCAAAAAGCTATAAAAATAAAGCATGGCCCCCAACGTAACAACGGCCAGAAACAACGCAATACCCGGAAACGCCGGATATAAGGGTGCCTTGAACGAATGCGGCAAGTTGGGTTGCGTTTGCCGGAGTCGGAATAACGACAGCATACTAATGATATAAACGACTACCGCACCAATGGTTGAGAGAACAACTAATTTACTGGTATCCAGCGAGATCAAGGCCAGAATACCAAAAACAGCTCCGGCCAATAATGCCCAAACTGGTACTTTTCGGGTTGGGCTTACCTTGGCTAATCCGTGAGGCAAGTAGCCGCTACGGGCAAGCGCAAAAATCTGCCGGGAATAGCTGATAATAATGCCGTGGAAGGACGCAATCAGGCCAAAAAGTCCGACGCTGGCGAAGAATTTTGTGAGTGGATTTTGTCGACCAAGGACAATGGCGACGGCTTCAGGCATTGGGTAATCGAGGTGGTCCAGGTTTTCCCAGTTCGTAATCCCGCCCACGCTAATCATGACGGTTAATGCCAGAAATGTAAGCGTCAATACCGCCGAAATATAGCCTTTGGCAATGGTATTTTTCCCCGGCTTCACTTCCTCCGCAACCATCGCAATACCTTCCAGACAAACAAACAGCCAGATGGCAAACGGCAAGGCCGCAAATACGCCCGGCCAGCCAAATGGCATGGGGTTATGCAGGAACGTGTCGAGTTTGGTATAGGGATACACAACGCCAATAAAGAGCAGCAGTTCGCCGATGGCAATGATGGTCATAATCAGCGAAAACCAGGCCGCTTCCTTGATACCCAGCAAGTTGATTACTGTAAACACGAAGAATGAAACAACTGAGCACCAGACAACCGGGACGGCTGGATAGAGAAAGTGAACATAACTACCGAGGGCTAAAGCAATAGCCGGTGTGGCAAACAAAAACTCGATAAGCGTTGCGTAGCCCGCAATCAACGCACCTAATGGCCCGAAAGCCTGAAGAGCATATGCAAAGGGGCCACCCGCATTTGGGATGGCCGTTGTGAGTTCGGTAAAGCTGAAAATGAATGTAAAATAAAGTAGCGTAATAATCAGTGTTGCGATCAGTAGGCCCACTGTTCCGGCAACTCCCCAGCCGTAATTCCAGCCGAAATATTCACCCGAAATAACCAGACCTACTCCTATTGCCCACAAGTGAATGGGACTCAACGCTTTCTTTAATTCCGGGACTTTTTCGGGCATGTTGAAAATTGTATTTAACGAAGCTGTTTAGGGTTTGTGTCATGCTGCACGTTGTATGCGGATTCTGTAGCATGGAGTGGTTCTCCGTGGAGCCGGAGGGGATGAGGGGGGGCCAACAATTTATCCAAACGCGGCACCGGGTAACACAACCAAAAAAAAGGAAAAAAACCCGAAACGGGTGAATTTATTTGTTAA
>CAXVWN010000360.1:0-11335 GCA_964263725.1 Spirosoma sp. | reverse complement strand
ACGGATGTAGTCGCGAAACTTGCCGCCCAGCAGTTGATAAGCGGGCACGTTGTAGGCTTTCCCAGCAAGATCCCACAGCGCCATTTCAACGCCACAAACGCCACCAGCCGCCCGGCTGTGTCCGCCAAACTGCTTGATTTGCTTGAATATCTGGTCAACATTACAGGGATTCTTACCAAGCAACCGGCTTTTGAGCATCAGCGCATAGTTGGCACTGGCACCATCACGCACCTCACCCCAACCAACGAGTCCCTGATTGGTATCAATTCGGATAATAGGGCTGGAAAACGGAACACCCGACAGAACAGCTACACGCAGATCGGTAATTTTCAGGTCGGCTGGTTTTGAATCGCGACTTACTTTCTGCGTGATAAACTCCATTTCCTGTTCGGCAGAGAAGCGGCCTGGCTGCTTATCAAACATAAAGCCGAGTGACAGGCCACCGAGTCCGGCATTACGCAGGAAATCACGACGATCAGACGATTTGTCGGAGGGAGACAATCGGGAAAAGATATTTTTCATGGCTAAAATTTCAGGGGTTTATGAATAATCTGTATTGGATTTCCTTACTGAGTTGACCTATGCATTCTGGCGAATTTGAACAATATATAACACGGCTTAGTACGATAGTCCGGTATTGACATAAGTAGGTTAACGTCAGTATTTTACTTATGCTGTGGTCTTTTTGATTAGAATTCTCTCAATCGCCTTCGTTTCCCAATCAAAAACTAATCCTCTCGACTATTTCCCTAACTAAACCATGATAAAGAAAACGCTACTAGTATTAACAGCCATCGCCCTTTCGGGAGGTTTTGTAGCCCAGGCTCAACGGGTAGGTTCATCACCTGAGTATGTCAAAGCATTAACCGCCGACTGGAAGGGCGAACGGTTTGCCGATGGCCGCCCAAAGATTCCCGATATCGTTCTGGAACGATTACAGAATTGCACCCTCGAACAGATCTGGGGTTATCTTGGGAAAAAGGGCTACCGCAATCAGGTCGAAAAAAACTGGATCATTCTCAAGCCGGGTGAAACAATGACCGGACGGGCCGTAACGGCTCAGTTCATGCCCACCCGGCCCGACCTCGATAGTTTGGTACGAGCACAGGGCAAAGCCGAAGGTCGTTCGCAAAAAGGAGGCATAAATATCTGGCCGATTGATGTATTAACGAAAGGCGATATTTATGTAGCCGATGGGTACGGGAAGATTAAAGATGGCACCTTGATTGGCTCAAGTCTGGGTAATGCCATTTACGGAAAGACGGGCAAGGGCGTAATCTTTTACGGCTCTGTCAGAGATATGCAGGAGTTAAAAGATACCAAAGGTTTCAATGCCTGGGTAAAAGGACACGATCCATCGTACATCAAAGACATGACCCCCACATCTATCAACGCGCCTATCCGCATCGGTGATGTTACGGTAATACCCGGTGATGCCGTGTTTGCGAATGAATACGGGACCGTGTTTATTCCAGCTCACCTTGTTGAAGGGCTTGTTTCGGCGTCTGAAATGACGGCCCTGCGCGACGAATTCGAACGGGTACTTTTACAGCAGGGCAAGTATCCATCCGGCGAAATACACGGCGACTGGTCCGACAAAATTAAAGGTGAATTCAGAACATGGGTTGGCAAATACCCCAAGAAATTAGCCATAACGGATAAAGACGTAGAAACCTATTTGGCGAAAGAGGGCCATTAATGAGTGTGGGACAAAGTTTTTTTTGACAGGGTTTGTCATTCCGAGGGACGAGAAATCTTCGCCGGACCGCCGGAGCAGTAGCCAGTACAAATTCATCCTTACTCGACGATTCCTCGTTCCTCGGATTGACAAATTTGGTACTTAAACGCATTTTTTGACAGGATTGCAGGATAAACAAGATGTAAGACTGCTCTTATCCTGTTTATCCTGCAATCCTGTTAAAAAAACATCTTTGCCCTATACTCCAATAATTTAACAGACGAATGAAATCTAGAATTGCTGTCTTATTTGCTTGCATTGCTGTCGTTTGTGTTGAGAATTCTCTGTTCGCACAAACAATTCCGAAAGATGAATTGGTGTTTTTAACATCGGAATGGAAAGGCGAACGATTTGCGGATGGTCGACCCAAAATCCCGGATGCGTTAGTCGAACGGGCTAAACACATTGGGATTGATGATGCCTGGACGGTCCTAAAGAATGAAGGCTACACGAACCAGTTTGAAGGCAACTGGAAACTGATACAACAGGACGTATCGGTAACTGGACGGGCAGTTACGGCTATGTTTATGCCTAGCCGACCGGATGTTGAGAAAACCATTAAGGAACGGGGAATTACCAAACAAGGGCGCAAGGGAAATACAAACACCTGGCCGATAGAAACCCTCACCAAGGGCGACGTTTACGTAGCCGACGCGTTTGGGAAAATTGGTGGAGGAACGCTTATGGGCGCCACATTAGGCAATGCAATTTTTAGCAAAACGGGCAACGGAGTCGTTTTTAACGGGGCTGCCAGAGACTTACAGGAATTACAAAATATTAAAGGATTCAATGCTTTTGTCCGTGATTTCCATCCTTCTTTTCTGGAAGAAATGGTGCTGATGGGGTTAAATGCACCAATCCGCATTGGGAATGTCATGGTATTGCCGGGTGATCTGGTAATAGCCCAACGAGAAGGCGTTTTATTTGTGCCCGCCCATTTGGCCGAACAGGTTGTTAGCACCGCCGAATTCGTTACCCGGAAAGATCAGTTTGGGTTTGAAACGGTTAAATCTGGGCGCTACACAACCGGCCAGATAGATAGCCAATGGACAGAGGAAATTAAAGTCGATTTTCTTAAATGGCTCGGCCAACATCCCGAGTTAGGCACCATGACCAAGCCTGAGTTGGATAAGGTAATGAGCAAACGAACCTGGTAATAATTGACTTTTTGGTCGCTAAACCAGTGAACAGTTTAGCTTAAAATTTCTTCTGAAACAGCCTGATGCAACCGTCGTGTTAGGCTGTTTCGGTAAGTGCCCACTGGCCTTTCTGGTAGCTGACCGGCGTTGTGCCTGTCCATCGACGAAAGGCGCGGTTAAACGCACTCAACTCGTTGTATCCGAGAATGTAGGATACTTCTTTTACCGGGTGTTGACCAGCTTGCAGATAATGCAACGCCAGCGACTTTCGGATTGAATCGGCCAGTTGTTGATACGTTACGCCCTCTTCCTGCAACTTCCGCTGTAGACTACGGCTGCTTACATTCAAGTTAGATGCAATGGTTTCAAGGGTGGGAACGCCCAGATAAGCGTTGGCCAGCAGAAAATTAGTAATTCGAGCGCTCAACAATTTTGTATTACTGTAAGCATCGTCCAGTGTATTTACTTTTCGCAATAATACGCCCTGCAATTCATAATCAGCCGTTAAGATAGGCTCATCCCAATACCGACTATCAAACTCCATTCGGTAATCAGGCGCATTCTGGATGGCATGGCAGCGCAACACACGGTGGTATTCCGGCAAATCGGAATCGACAACCGGTAATGTTACGGTTATCGGCTGGATTTTTTCCAATATCAGACCATCAACTTCGTGAAGCGTAAACGCCATGAAAAAGTCCATCATCTGTCGAAAAACAACCGGTGCCTCACGTTGACGATCCGTATCAGGCGTAAATCGAATGACGAATGATTGATCAGACCGTGTTACGTCCATAACGAATAAGTCCGTTATCAGATGCGCAAAGGCAGCAGCCTGGGTTATGGCTTCGCCCATCGTTCGACTGTGCCGTATTAACTCACCCACCACGCCCAGCGCAGCCACCTGCATCGACTCGCCAAAATGGAGACCAAACAAAGGATCTCTGCTCATTTCAGTGGCATTAACCCAAAGATTGCTCAGTTGGCGAGTTGTTGGACCGGGCTCATTTTCTCGTTTCAACTGATTCAGGTCTATGCCAGATTCCGTACATAATTGCTTAACAGAGATATTTTTCTGAACGGCATAAGCCAGCAGATTGACCGCCAAACGTTTCTGATAGTCTTGCATATGGTAAAGATACCGAAATATCTGACCGTGTTTTCTGCTCGTCGTGAAGTGGTAACTGGTTGGCGTTTGAAGGTAAAAACGGGGCGCTCCTCCCCCAATACCTTTGTCAAAAAAACGCCATGAAAACAATCTTAATTGCCCTTGTGCTCACTCTTGGCCATTTGTCAACTCCGCAGACAGTCAACGAACAACCAATCAAATCAGGTCATCAGGAAGCCAATAAACAACCAGTCTCAAAAACAATGGAAACGCAAGCTATTCAAGTCGTCAGTGATTTTTTAACCGCCGTTCAGCAAGGGAATCAGGTAAAACTTGCCTCATCGCTCCACCCGAATATTGAGTGGAATCAACCCGGCAACAACCGTTTTTCAGGCATAAAAAAATCAAGTGCCGACGTGTTCAACATGGTGGGCGGCATGTTTCAGGCTTCCGAAAACAGCCTCACTTTAACCGACGTGAAAGTTTTGACAGCTAATGGCAACAGCGTAGCTTGCCTGGTACACTGGAAAGCCATTCAATCGAATGGAGGCATACTTGACGTCGATAACATTGACGTGTACACCGTGGAGAAAGGCCAAATCGTCAATGCTAAAGTTTACTCGGCTGACCTGGCTCAGGAAGACAACTTTTGGTTGCAGTAAGATCAACTCCAGCTGTTATGAAAAAGGCTCCACCAGCGCTGGTGGGGCCTTTTCATAGCAATCGAAAACTCATCCGGTGGTATTTTGTCGGACCGAATTGCCGGATAGCCTCGCGGTGAATAGCCGTTGGGTAGCCTACGTTTTGCGCCCAGCCGTAGGCCGGAAACTCCAGTCCAAGTTGCGCCATCAGGTCGTCGCGGTAGGTTTTTGCCAACACCGACGCGGCTGCAATAGACAAAAAATGCGCGTCGCCTTTGATAATGCATGTGTGCGGAATCATAGGGTACGGTACAAATCGATTACCATCCACCAATAAATGTTCGGGTTTAATTGTCAGTGAATCGACAGCCAGGTGCATGGCTAAAAAGCTGGCTTTTAAGATATTGATTCGGTCAATATCTTCGTGAGACACTTCGGCCACGGCCCAGGCCAGCGCGTCGCGTTCGATGTCTTTTTTCAATAGCTCCCGCTGCCGACGGGATAACTGTTTGGAGTCGTTCAGAATCGGATGCGTATAATCCTTGGGCAGAATCACCGCAGCCGCCACAACGGGTCCGGCCAGACAACCCCGGCCAACTTCGTCCAAACCAGCTTCGATAGCCTTGGCATTGTAATAAGATTTCAACATTCGTCAGTCCTCTAGTACGTTGCCAAAAATTGTATTTTTCAGGAATAGGGTAATTAACAGAAACGAAATTCCCCAATACACATATACCCGATAGTAATCCTGCACATCTTCATACACCTGAACACGAATAGGCGATTTTTCCAGTTGGCTAATCTGCGCAAATACAGCCCGCAACCGTCTGGCATCCGTAGCCCGAAAGAAGCTGCCATTACCAATGGTTGCAATGGTTTTCAACACGCCTTCATCAACTGTAGTCGCCTTAGATGACGATGCGGTTGGGCGACCAACCGCAATCGTATAAAGTTTTATGTTAAATGCTTTCGCCAAACGGGCGGCTGTAATAGGATCAATATTGCCGGCCGTATTATCGCCGTCACTCAAGAGAATAATAATTTTACTACGCTCCGATTTCCACGGATCAGCTTCTTGCTGAACGGTATCTGTTGGCGAAACAGTCCGGTCGCGCATTCGATTAATACACCGGGCCAGTGCATCGCCAATGGCGGTTCCCGATGTGCGGATCATGCGATCGTTCAGATCGCTGAGGTACTGTTTTACTAAGCTGTAATCTGTTGTCAGCGGGCAAAGCGAAAACGCTTCCCCCGCAAAAACCACCAAGCCAATACGGTCGTTTTTTCGGGAATTCACAAAAGCCTGGGCAACCCGCCGGGCCGCAGCCAAACGCGTAGGCGGCAAGTCGGTCTCGCTCATCGAAACCGACACATCCATTGCCAGCATAATATCAATACCTTCTGATTGTTCATCGCGTTGTTCGCGGATAATTTGCGGACGGGCCACCGCAATAAGCAAACAAGCAATACCGCAAAAAACGCTGATTGGCAGCAAAAATCGCCCTAAACTCAGCAGTGAACGAGTGGCCCGAACACGTCCAGATCTACCATAGGCTTGGGGCGAGTCAAGTTGGCCAAGCGACATATTTAGCCGCTGTTGTGCTTTCCTGTGCAAATAATAGCGCAGTAAAAACAAAAACAGAATGGCCGGAATTAGCCACAGCACCAGTGGGTACGCCAGTTGAAACTGTTGCCATTGTGCCCGACTGAACCAATGAAGTGAGTACCAGGGTTCCATGCAGTTAGGACGAAGAAGATGGATCAGCCGAATTTATTTGTGACAGATTTTCATCCACCTGACTGTTGGAATGCAGTAATTTGGATCGGCTATGAATGTACATCTGCGTAGCTACACTACCCATAACTTGCAGGGCAGACTGCGATTGGGGCGTAAAGGTGCCGCCATAAATCATCTGGTCGGCTTCGCGAAGGGCGTTGGTTACGCGTTCATCACGAAAACGGTCGGCCAGTTCGGGCGTGGTCAACGATATGTAAGGCCGAGGGTCTAGTTGCTCTAAATACGTTTTCCACATAACAACGGCCTGATTAGCCGTCTCAGCAGCCGTGACTGAGCTGAGACGCGCACTTAACTGGTTGTATTCCCGCTGGAAACGAACATGACGCCGATTGAGCAAATACAGCCGCCACTGCCGCCTGACAAGTTGACCAAACAGTAAATACAATAGGCTAAGTGCCAGTCCAACGCCCACAAAGCCAATGACCAGGGCTACATAATTGAACTGCTGTTGCAACGAGGCCAGATCTGTTTCGGTAACCAGTGTAAGAGGTTGAAATACCAGCGAATCGGGAAAAGCTCGTGGTAGCTTCGATCGCAAAAAAACCGTGTCGGTTAGCGTCCACCGCGCCGTACAGTCGATGGCGTTAATTGTCCGAACAGGCACATGCAGCAATTGGATAGAATCGGTTTCAAATGATACCAATGTATAAACAGCACTGTCCCGGCTAACGGCGGCAGGGCCGGTACCAATTGTCTGGGTTGCAAAAACGGCTACTTTCTGTACTCGATATGGGGCAAAATAACGAGCGGTATCAGGAAATAACACATCGGCAGTGGGCGCGTGATGATAGGTCAACGCATACCGAAACGGGCGGCCAATTTCGATACTATCTGTCAGAAAATGCCCTTCCAGCGGAGACGACCGCAGGGGTATTTGCGCCTGACTTAATACGGTCAGAAAGAACGAAATTGTGAGAAAAGAAAGGGCGGCTCGTTTCATCAATATTTTCTGACCCTGAACAATTCGACAAGTTTTGGCACAAAATCCTCCTGCGAATCGAGGGCGAGATAGCTGGCGTTGTATTGTTTACAAAGCCGCTCGAGCCGCACCTGATTCTGACGGAATGTATCGTGTAACCCGTTCCGAAAAGAAGCCGATGATGTATTAACCCAGGCAGTTTGGCCGGTTTCGGTATCGTGTACGGGAATGATCCCTAATTTGGGCAGTTTTACTTCTCGCTGGTCGTACAGATGAATCACAACCAAATCGTGCTTTTTTGCCAATGCTTTGAGGTTGTGTTCATAATTCAGGTCGATAAAATCTGACAACAAAATAACGACACTCCGGCGTTTGAGGGCGTTTAATGTAAATAACAAAGCATCGGCAATACTGGTCCGGGTCGATTCGGGTTGCAGTTTATACAGGCTCATAATTAATTGATAGCCTGTTTTCAGCCCGTTGCCCGGCTTAATATATTTCTCCTTTTGGTCCGAAAAACAATACATGCCTACGTGGCTGGCTTCGCGAATAGCCGACATAGCCAACACACCACATACTTCTTTGGTAGCCTTTAACTTGTCGCGTCGGCGATCGCCAACCTGCTGCGACGCGCTAACATCGACCATAAAAAAGACGGTCTGATCTTTTTCCTCCCGGAAAACTTTCACAAATGTGCCGTGCCCTTTCGACGAGACGTTCCAGTCGATAGCCCGCACATCATCGCCATATTGATAGGTACGCAAATCACTGAATTCCAGACCGGTTCCTTTAAATATCGACCGAAAGCTACCGCGCATCTGCGAGTTAACCGCCTTGCGGATGCGAATGTCGAAATTACGGAGCTTGGCTAAGAACTCGTCCATGCAAAAAGGCTTTAAACTATTTTAACAGCCAATCCCGAACTTTGCCGGTGGGGATTAACTTACAAAGCTATTGATTTAAGCGTATGCACCGAAACCTATTTCAACGGCACCTGTGGAGTCTGCTACTAATTGGTTGGCTGATTACGGCCTGCACCGCCCCCGAAAATAAACGCCCTGACAATCTCATTGACGAGACGAAGATGGCCGATATTCTGACGGAAGTCCACATAGCCGAAACTCGAATTAGCCGCCTGAGTTTACGGTCCGTCGATTCATCGAATATGGCCTATAAACATGTAGAAAGTCAGATTTTCAAAAAATTTGGCGTTGATACGGCTACTTACCGAGCAAGCTATACGTTCTATTCATCGCACCCGGCCGACATGGAGGTCATTTATAAGCAGGTTACCGAGAAATTGAAGAAAAAGATGGCAGTAAAAAGTCGCCAACCCTCCCCTAAGCCTCCTAAGAAATCATGACAGTTGGTATTATTGGGGCGGGTATTTCGGGCTTGACACTGGCCTACGAATTACAACGGCAAGGTATTGGTTACCAGCTTTGGGAAGCATCTGATCAGCCGGGAGGGTATATCCAGTCACGACGGGAATGGCCCAAAACATCAACTGATTCAAGCGAAAGGGGTTATCTGCTGGAACTCGGACCAAACTCCCTCCTTGGCGACGCCGATCTGTTGCTATGGCTCGATGAACTTGGCTTAACGCCCGAACTGACGTTTAGTAAACCAGTCAGCAAAGCCCGCTATATTTTCCGCGATGGACAATACCGGCAGCTGCCTTCCGGGCCGCCATCCCTCCTGCTGGGGAATTTTTTTAGCTGGAAAACCAAGTGGGCTATTTTTCGCGAACGAAATAACCGGACCATTTCGCCACCCGGTGAAACACTGGCGCAGTTTTTCCGCCGGCGATTTTCCAGTGAGATTGTCGATTATGCTTTAGGGCCCTTTGTAGCGGGCATTTACGCCGGTGATCCTGAGCAACTGCTTGTTTCTGAGACATTTCCGATACTACTCCAGTATGAAAAGGAATATGGCTCTGTTTTACGTGGTTTCATCAAAAATCAATCGGCTGCGGGTCGGCGTCAGTCGTTTAGTTTTCGAGAAGGCATGCAAATGCTACCCAACGCGTTAGCGGCCAAGCTAACTAGCCTGTCACTCAACACTCCGGTCGAACGTATTAGTCAAACGACTAATGGCTGGCAGGTTACTACCAAAAATGGCACTAAATTTGTCGATAAGCTGGTAGTAGCCATTGGCACCGACGCAGCAGCCCCTTTAGTAGAGCCGCATTATCCTGACTTCGCGCGTACGCTTCTCAATATCACGTATCCGCCCATGACGGCTGTTCATTCGGTTTATAAACGTGCTGATGTCCGGCATCCGCTCAATGGATTTGGCGGATTAAACCCGAAGATTGAAGGTCGTTTTGCCGCTGGACATATCTGGAGCAGTTCGATTTTTGATGGCCGTTGCCCGGCAGACGAAGTACTTTTCACCACATTTGTGGGCGGTCAGGCGGGAGCCAGCAACGCATTGCTACCCGACCGCGTATTAGCAGATAAGGTTCATCAGGAACTGGCGGGTGCCTTTGGCATTACCGCCGTTAAGCCCGTTTTTCAATCCCTTTATCGATGGGAACGGTCTATTCCTCAATATGATACGAATATTATTGCCCTGAAACAACCCATTAAAGCCGCTGAAACCGATCAGCTGTTTGTATGTGCCAATTGGCATGGAGGGGTGTCTCTGTCAGACTGTATTGGCAAAGCGAAAAAATTGGCTGTTCAACTGGCAATTAACCCGTAGATTAAGAATTTTTAATGATTTTTTTAGACAAAAAAGGAGTACTTTGCTGTTGTACTAGAAACACATTACTAACCCACTCAATAACTTGTGAAAGAGCGCTTAGTCGTAATTCCAACCTATAATGAAATCGAGAATATCGAAGCTATTATCCGAAAGGTCTTTAGCCTGCCAGATCCCTTCGATGTCCTTATTGTGGACGACGGCTCGCCCGACGGTACCGCCCAGCGTGTCCGTGATTTACAAGACGAATTTCTAACTGCCGGGTCATCCCGCAGTTCAACCGCTCGACTTCATCTGCTCGAACGCCGTGGTAAACTAGGCTTAGGCACGGCTTATATCGACGGGTTTAAGTGGGCCTTATCTCGTGGGTATCAGTATCTGTTTGAAATGGATGCCGATTTTTCGCACAACCCCGACGACCTGATTAAACTGTATAACGCCTGCTCCGATAATGAATCCGACCGGGCTGGCGCACCCCGTGCCGACGTTGCCGTTGGTTCGCGTTATATTCGGGGGGTCAATGTGGTCAACTGGCCGATGGGCCGGGTTTTAATGTCCTATTTTGCAGGCGTTTATGTTCGCTTTGTCACGGGCATGTCGATTATGGACCCGACTGCCGGATTTGTTTGCTATCGGGCCGAAGTACTGGAAGTAATTTTGCATAATCCAATCAAATTTGTGGGCTATGCCTTCCAGATTGAGATGAAATTTACGTGCTGGAAATACGGATTTCGTCTTCAGGAAGTCCCCATTATTTTTACCGACCGCACACGGGGCGTTTCCAAAATGTCTTCCAAGATTTTCAAGGAAGCCGTTTTTGGCGTATTGCAAATGAAAATTAGCAGTTTCTTCCGGCGCTACATCCCCCGTCGGGAAGCCGCAAAAAAGGTTGAGGAGCCGGTTGATGCGGTCTAAGCAGTTGGCAAGATACTGGCTACTCTAGCAGTTTATCTTTCTGCGTCTGGTTGTTTGTGGGGCGGCTATCTATATCACTATTCAAGCAGGACATTCAGTTGCCCGGCAATGGGACTTACTACTACCACGTGACTATAAAAGACCGACAAGATCAACTAGTTCTTATCGGAATTAAGGACGTTCATGATCGAATACTTAGACGAAGTAATTTTAAGATTATATTCTGCCATGTATCTCAGTTAACATGAACTGTGTTAAAAGTCAAGCCATCGAACGTAAAATAGGCTGATAATTCGGATCATAGTCTTCATTAAATTTAACCACTGCATACGCCTGACGAAGCAGTTTGTTGACAACTGCCATTAACGCCA
>CAXVWN010000359.1:0-3510 GCA_964263725.1 Spirosoma sp. | reverse complement strand
GAAGAGATTTTTGCGTACGGCCTGCGCAATCAGTGGCGGGTCAGCTTCGACGAAGATGGTCGCCTTTGGGCGGGCGATGTTCGACAGACTAAAATTGAAGAAGTAGACATCCTCACCCAAGGTGGTAACAACGGCTGGCGTGTTAAAGAGGCTAATGCAGACTACAATTCGAAGGATAATAACGTGAATGCCGCTGATTTGATCGCCCCGATCTGGCAGTACACGCACGATAATGGCGATGTGTCAATTACCGGCGGAGTCGTTTATAGAGGAACCGCAAATCCTGCTCTGCGCGGCAAATACATCTACGCTGATTATGCCAGTGGGCGCGTTTGGGCACTAACGCCAAATGGTAGCAAAGCGGCCACCAATCAGGAAATCGTGACGCAGGCGGGGACCATTTCGGCCTTTGGCGAAGACCAGAAAAATGAACTTTATCTTTGTGATCTGGGCTCGGGTAAGATTCTGAAACTGGTGGAAAATTGATTAATTCTAATCCAAAATAAAAACAATACGAGTCGATTAAGAGGCCCACTGGCTAAGCAGTGGGCTTTTTTTGTATCTTGAGACTTTATTCTGTAGAGTAACTAATGACGACAACCGTTTTTGAATCTCCATTGGGTTTCGTGCGCATCACTGGCGATGAAAATGGCGTTTCATCTATCTCCTGTAAAGACGTTTTAGTAAAGGATAACTCGTCGGAAAAGACACTGGCAGAACCCGTTCGGTTGGCTGTTGAGCAATTACAAGACTATTTTGCCGGAAAGCGACAATCATTTGATTTTCCACTAAACCCGGCCGGGACAGCTTTCCAACAAACGGTTTGGCAGGCGTTGCTCGATGTTCCCTTTGGCACTACGCTTTCGTACCTGACCCTGTCCCGGCGCATTGGCGATGAAAAAGCGATTCGAGCAGTGGCGGCAGCAAATGGCCGGAATCCACTCTGGATTGTGGTGCCCTGCCACCGAATCATCGGTTCCGATGGGTCGCTGACAGGTTATGCCGGTGGGCTGTGGCGCAAGCAATGGTTGCTGGAACATGAAGGAGCCTTTGCCCGTTCGAGTCAGTTGTCGCTATTTTAATACACAACAGAATAATCGATAGAATACAAACCCATTTTGATGCCTACTACTTTATCTCTCTTGTTGTTGTCAGGTCTGTTGCTAACCGTTCTGGGCTGTGCTCCGCGTTATAAAGGTCCCGTGACCGACCATTTCAATGGCAAGAAATTCATTAATCCCGGCATGCCTGAACGGACATCGGGCGGGGTGTTGAAGTGGCTTCTCCATCGCGACAAAGGTCCCTGGCCAGAGCAGCCCGATGCTTTTGTAGGGGCTCGTCCTGCCACGCGAATTATGGGCGATAGCCTGGTACTTACCTTTGTCAATCACTCCACGTTTCTGATTCAGACCGCCGGACTGAATATCCTGACCGACCCGGTTTGGTCGAAGCGTGTCGGGCCAACATCGTGGTTAGGCATTAAGCGTAAACGACCACCGGGGCTGCGTTTTGAGGAATTGCCGCCAATTGATGTGGTATTGCTGAGTCATAATCACTACGACCATCTTGATTTGCCCACCATTAAAAAATTAGTTAAAGCGCACAATCCATTATTTATCACGCCCCTCGGTGTATCGTATTTGCCTAAATCGGTTGATGGACGAACAACCCGTGAACTCGATTGGAATGATACACTACAGATAAATGATAAACTTTCGCTTAGTTGCACGCAGGCACAGCATTTCAGTAATCGAGGTCTAACCGATCGCGACGAAACGCTCTGGTGTGGTTATTTGCTTCACACGAGTTTCGGCACAACTTATTTCTGTGGAGATAGCGGCTATGGCTCTCATTTCAAGCGAATTGCCGAGCAAGCCCGTACATCCGAAACGGGTCCTATCAAACTGGCTTTACTACCAATTGGGTCCTATCGGCCCGAGTGGTTCATGGCGCCCGTGCATGTATCGCCAGCCGGTGCTGTTCACGCATTTGTTGATCTGAATGCGGCTCAGGCGGTGGGTATTCATTTTGGCACCTTTCAGCAGGGCGACGACGGATTGGCCGAGCCAGCCGATGATTTACGGAAAGCTTTACGGGAAATGAGTATCCCAAATAATAAATTTGTTGTACCCAAAGAAGGGCATCCGATGGTGTTTAAGTAATTCATCCTCGCCAGTGAAGCCAACAAAACGAATGGCCGCAGCGTTTTAACTAGTGAATGAGTAGGGAGATATTGATGAATAGCCGTAAATACGATATGAAGTTATTGCAGGTAAGTTGCTATCTGGCGTTGGTTCTCGGTAGTTATGGTTTGAGTACAACAGCCGTTCGGGCGCAGGCCCAGGAGGAATGGCATTTAGAGAAAAATAAAGACCAGATTCAGGTGTATTCCCGCCGTGTACCCGGTAGCCGGTCAACTGAATTGAAGGTTGAGTGTTCGATGAACGGCACCCAGAACCAGCTGGTAGCCTTATTATCAGACATTGCAAACTATAAAAACGTCATCTATAAAACCAAATCGTCGCAGTTGATCCGGCGTGTCAGCGAGACCGAATTAGTCTATCATGTGGTTACTGCTGTGCCCTGGCCGGTTAGTGATCGCGATATGAGTGTTCAGTTGACGTTTGCCCAAGACCCGGTTTCCAAACTCCTTCAGGTACGGGGCGTGGGTATGCCTAATCTGGTAGCTGTTCAGCCCGGCACGGTGCGCATCGTCGACTGGCTGGCTATTTGGCTGGTTCGCCCAATAAACAAGGAGAAGATGCAGGTTACCTACACCTGTCGGCTTGATCCGGGTGGCGATATTCCGGCCTGGCTCGACAATATAGCCGCGGCTTCGAGCGCTTACCAATCCTTTACACTAATTCGGAAAAGCCTTTCCTTACCCCGTTATCAGGGAAAATCCTTTGCGTTTTTAACGCCTTAAAACAGAAACAGATCGAAGGGCTAAATCTGGCAACGTATTTACAGCAAAATATTCCTAACGGGTAGCAAGGCGGGCGGGATATCTGTTTCGTCGAGCATCTCGCGCAGATCAATCTCAATGGTACGGCTCATGGAAGTAATAGGTGTATCATTAGCACCCCCTTCAAATGGGTTTTCGGTGCTTTCTCCAACCTGTTCCAGACTCATAAATACCCACGAAACCAGTATGCCGAAGGGAATGGTGAGCCAAACGATATGCTCACCTAATTTGTCAAATTCTTTCAGTAAGCCGAAGGGGACCATCCAGGCAAATAAGCGAATAAACATGCCGTTAATAGTGGCAAATTGGCGAGGGTAGGGGAAGTTCTTAATCCGTTCGCTTTTTCCCTGATGTTCGTAAAGTTCTTTGAGCATCAATTCCAGTTCAACATATCGATAGTTATCCATCCACCCTTGATCGACCAGTTCCCGTAACTGCTTCGATTGCTGGGCCAATAATTGTGTAGCCCGGTTTTTTTTACTTAGAATATAGTCGGTTTCTGAATCAGGCAATAGCTTTCGGAGTTCATCGGCCAAATTGCTTTC
>CAXVWN010000358.1:0-20253 GCA_964263725.1 Spirosoma sp. | reverse complement strand
ATTTTCAATCCGGGCAAAGTTGTGGACACGCCCCCGATGGACACGTTTCTGCGCTACGAGGCTGGCCAGCAAACGCCCGCATTCCAAACCTATTTTCGGTACAAGGACCAGAACGTGCTGCAACACGCAGAACAGTGCAACGGCTCTGGCGATTGCCGTAAAACCGAGGCTTCGGGTGGCACCATGTGCCCGAGTTACATGGCTACCCGGAATGAAAAAGATACAACGCGGGCACGGGCCAATATTTTGCGCGAAATGTTGACCCATTCGCCTAAGGATAACCGGTTCGACCATGCCGAAATCAAAGAGGTATACGATCTCTGCCTGTCGTGTAAGGGTTGCAAAAATGAATGTCCATCCAATGTCGATGTCGCAAAACTGAAAGCGGAGTTTTTACAGCATTATTACGATTCAAACGGTATTCCTATTCGGTCGCGGTTGATTGCCAACTTTGCACGGTTATCCAGTTTGGCATCTCTTGTCCCCTGGGCCTGGAATGGTGTGCTGGGAACGCCCTCGCTCCGACGAATTGCTAACCGTATGGTCGGCTTTCACCCCGACCGGACAATGCCGCTGATGGCAAGTACAACATTAAAAAATTGGGCACAGACCAGGGGGCAGGAAGGATATAACAAGACTAAAACTCACGGTCGTACGCTACTCCTTTTCTGCGACGAATTTACGAATTACAACGACGTTGAAGTTGGGCAAAAAGCGATTCAGTTATTCGAGCGATTGGGATATAAAGTTATCATTCCTCAACATGGGGAAAGTGGGCGGGCGGCCTTATCGAAAGGCATGTTGAAATACGCTAAGACGTTGGCAGAAAAGAATATTCGCTTGTTGAAAGACGTAGTTTCTAACGAAACGCCATTGGTTGGCCTGGAGCCGTCGGCCATTCTGACGTTCCGCGATGAATATCCCGATCTAGTTGAGGAATCGCTTATGGACGATGCTAAGCGCATCGCCGAAAATGCACTGACATTTGAGGAGTTTATAGCCCGTGAAATAGAGGCCGGATATATAAAACCGGAGCAGTTCACAACCGAAAACCGTCTTATCAAACTACACGGCCATTGTCAACAAAAGGCAGTATCGTCGCTGGTGCCGGGAAAAAAGGCGTTGTCATTACCGATCAATTACACAGTGCAATTAATTCCATCCGGTTGCTGTGGTATGGCTGGTTCGTTTGGCTACGAAGCCGAACATTATGAAGTTTCAATGAAAGTTGGCGAACTGGTTTTGTTTCCAACCGTTCGTCAGCTGCCTGATAGCGTAATCATTGCGGCTCCTGGAACATCATGCCGCCATCAAATTAAAGATGGTACAGACCGCAAATCCCAACATCCCGCTGAAATCCTGTTTGAAGCACTTGTATAGTAAATATCGTATCGACTAATCTGACACTTTATAAAATGCGATGGGTTTGGCGTCAAAACAGATGCCAAACCAACTATAACGATGGGCCAGATAATGCAACTGGCATCAGTTGACAAAACCGACTACCACCTAACTTAAGCTTTGCAAGTGGTGACGCGGGTATTGTCTTCGCATACGTTTGCCCTGACTTATCAGAAAAAACTATTTCTCAAATGGCCATTGTTTTCTAATACCAGACGATATCAGAAAGGCGATTCCACCTAAACCAATAACGGTCATACCCAAACGCATAAATGTCAGGCCGGTAGAGAAAAAGATAAATAACCATATACCGATTGCCAGCAAGACCGGCAACGGGTAAAGTGGCATCCGAAATGGAAACTCAGAAGCAGCCCGCCGACGATGGAGCAACATCAGTCCAATGGCCTGCCCAACAAATTGTATAACAATCCGCATGGCAAGAATGCCCGTAATGACATCGCCCAGCCGGAACAGCAGACTAAATACAAAACCCAGTCCACCCAGAAAAAGCAGCGAGACATATGGGAACTGACGGGTTGGATGCAGTTTGGCGAAAATGCGAAAAAATTGACCATCGACCGCAGCGGCATAAGGCACTCGTGAATACCCGAGCAAGACCGCAAATAACGACGAGAAAGCAACCAGCAACACAAGAATTGTTGCTAATTGGGCAGCACCAGGTCCATAGAGCGTTTCGACAAACGTACTGACAATGAAGTTGCTATTTTGGGCAATCTGCCAGGGCACTACGCTTATTACACTCAGATTCATAAGCAAATACAGCCCGGCAATACCCACAATGGAAATGAACATACTGACTGGGATATTACGCGTTGGCCGCTGAATTTCACCGCCCAGATGGCAAACGTTATAATACCCCAAATAGCAGTAAATCGTCTTGACCGACGCTTGTCCCAGCCCAGCTGCCAGCAACCCTCCACTTACAGAACCGATTGACTGAAACGTGTCGGCCAGAGGAATGCGGGCATTGCTCAATCCACCAACAATTATCCAGCCGAGTGTCAACAAAACGGCTCCCCACATGATCAACCCAATTTTACCAATTGAGTCGATCTTTCGATACAACAACGCAATGATAATTAGTACGACACCCCCCGAAACAGCTTTACGTTGCCACTCGTCCAAGGGCATTAGGTAAGAGGCATATTGAGCAAACCCAATAGCGCCGGACGCAATAACCAAAGGAGCTTGAATAAGCGTTTGCCAGACATATAAAAACGACAATAAGCGGCCCCAGCGTTGTTCACCGTACGAAATTTTCAGGAAATTATAACTCCCACCAGCCTGCGGAAACGCAGCTCCTAATTCAGCCCATACAAAAGAATCAATCAGTGATACGAATGCACCTAATACCCAGGCCCATAGAAAAAGGGAACCTCCCAAAGTCTTGATAACCAATGGTAATACCACAAATGGGCCAATACCAACCATGTCGATCATGTTCAAGGCGGTGCCTTGCAAGAGCGTTAGACGACGGGGTAAAGCGGTCGATGATGGGTCTGGAAGTTGATCGGAGGAGGTAGCGTTACTCAATAGCGTACTGGATAACAGGCTTTTCACACTAGTCGTGTTGCGATTTCCCAATTAAGCACGGCACTGGGTTCACGCAAGAGTTGACTTATTTGACAAAGGACAGAAACCGTTTAAAAGTTCGGTTACCGATTGAACTCCGTCAACAAAAATGCCCTGCTTTTATCAGAAAAGCAGGGCATTGAAAAATGCATTACTCAACCTAATTCATTAATTGATCGAACGTTAAGCTAACGTAATACATTGAACCAACGCTGGGGTTACCCCAAGCCTGCGTATAGAGTTTTCCCGTCAGGTTTGTACCACCTATTTTCAGAATGGATTTGATGCCCGAAAGTTTCTTACTAACCTGTGCGTCGAGCGTACTGTATGCCGGAACAATTGTTTGCTGGCGACCTGTTGCTTCCGTATTCCCAAAACTGCCTTCCCACAGGAATGACTCCTGAGCGCGATAGACCACATTGAAACCAAAGCCTGTGCCACGCACATTCCGATTGCCAAACGACAGGTTGTAACGATATTTCGGGGTATTGAAAAACGTAATAAATCCCGTTGGAATCTGGTCTTTATCAATCAGATAGTTAGACGACACATTGCCTCCGATAGTATAATTTCCGGGCAGCAAATAGTCTACCCCGATAGCCCAACCCGCGTTTTTCAACTGCGTTGGCGAGTTAACAGGGTAAGAATAAACATTGCGGGTTGAACCACTAATTAGTTGCAGGGTAGAAACGGGATCAGCCAACGAGACAGGTGTTTTACCCTGAACTACGATTTCACTACCCAGGAAATTTAGGAAACGGTTGTAGTAATAATAGGCATCAATAAACAATTTATTACCCAGTAAGCCTTTATAGCCTACTTCATAGGTTTCTACGCGTTCAGGATCGTAACCAGGATTGGATGACGTTTTCAACAGGCCAAGTGCTTGCGGCAAAGCGGCCGTACCACCCTGCTGCAAGGTTGCACCAAATGCCTGCACAGACTGAAGTGTATAAACCGGGCTACTACTAAAATTGTATTTCTGTTTCAGAAAAGGCAGACCACCAATCAGGCGGGCAGATGGCGTATTGAGATCAATATACTGATCCTGAGCGGTTGGAATTCGGAAACCCCGCTGAAACGACGCCCGGAAGTTATGCACTTTAGCAACTGTTAACACAGCCGAAAAACGTGGACTCACCTGCGCTTTAAAGTTCTGGTTTTTATCATAGCGGAGTGAGCCAGTAAGTTTCAAGACATCAGCCAGCGTTTTCGATGCCTGAACGTAAGCGCCGTATTCGTCTATGTGAAATTCCTTACCGTTCTCGTCGCGGGCAAAAAGAGTGCCTTCGGAGTTTAGTGCATACCGTCTAAAGTTGCCTCCAACAAGTAATTCAACCGTTTTTGGGTCAATTATCTTGCTAAAGTTATACATTGCTTCGGCGTGATACAGGTTGGTTTTGTCTAAGAACCTTGCCCCTACTCCAGTGGCATCTCCCGGAATTGGTTTGGCAGCTACCGCATCAAGCGCCTGTTGAAAACCAGGCGAGCCGGGTACCAATCGGCCTACGTCGGCAGCGCCACGTGCCTGATCTAACAAGCTCGTTTGTTGGCTGTTTATATACGTCTGAGCAGCAGCCAAAGCCGATGACGCGGATTGGCCACTTCCAAGAGCAGTTAAGTAGGCACCGGCGTAGCCCGTAAGAGCCGTTTGCGCATATGTACCGAAGTAGGTTGGAAACCATTTGGCTGCACTGCCGCTCCAGGCTTCGTTGATACCCTGACCCAGCGTTGAAGTTGCATACGCATCGCCAGACCGTTCCTGTGTAGTATAAGCCCGCACAAAAAAGTTGGCCCCGCGTACCTCAAGTTTGTACTGACCCAGCTTAAAGCCCTTGATGTAATAGCGATCAGCACCAGTATACACCGTTGTGCCGGTGCCCCAGTTCGCTTGCAGAATGGCCTCAACATTATCATTTAGCCGGTAATGCAACGCGCCATTCAGCTTCAGGTTGGTGGCATTGTAGTTAACCAGATCACTTTCCTGATAGCCCGTCCGCGAAATGTTCAGGTTCGGAATAATGTTGTTGAAAATTTGCTGTGGAGTTAACCCCGTAAGCTGAGGCAAGGTTGCGTTTCCGGCCTGTGGAATCCTGGTGGTAGCAATTGCCCCTAAGATCGCTGATGTGCCGTTAGCGCCCGTTCCCGGCTGACCGTTACTATACAAGTTGGAGTACAGATTGGCACTGGCATCGCCATAAATATTGACGCCATCGTAACCCGGATTGTTAGCGCGGTTGCCGGTTTCCAGATTATAACCATTTGAAAAACCCTGGTCTCGATAGTCTGTTGCCTGCCAGTCTTTAGCCGTCAGATAGGAAACCCCGACTTTAAAAGCCAATTTATTATTAAACGCTTTGGCATATCGAAAAGCAGCATCGTAGAAAGGCGTGGTAGCCGTTGAGCGATTGCTCGCATTCATTACGCCCCCTTTTACGTAGGCGCTCAATCCCTGGTATTGAAATGGGCTTTTCGAAGTCATTAGCAGTAAGCCGTTGATAGCGTTAGGGCCATAAAGAGCCGAAGCTGCTCCCGGCAACAGTTCAACGCTTTCTAAATCAAGCTCCGACACACCAGCAATGTTGCCCACCGAGAAATTAAGACCCGGTGCCTGATTGTCCATACCATCGAGCAATTGCACGACGCGTGTATTTCCATTTGAGCCAAAACCCCGTACGTTAACCGACTTAAACGTTAGACTTTGCGTACTCATATCTACGCCCTTAATATTCTGTAACGCATCGTAGAACGAAGCGGCTGGCGTAGACTGGAATGAACGAACATCCAGTCGCTCCACCGATACCGGCGATTTCAGTACGCTTTCTTCTACCCGCGAAGCGGAGACAACAACTTCCTGCCCAAGAGTTACCTGCTCTTTCAGACTTACATTCAGATCAGTTCGGTTACCGTTAATAACGAACTCCTGCTTCTGAAACCCAACGGCCGAAACGGCAATAGTAAATGGTGTCGGCGTGTTTGTTGAGAGTGAAAAATTACCTTTCTGGTCAGTAATGGTTCCAATAACCTTACCTTTCACGGCGATACTAATTCCAGCTAATTCTTCTTTTTTAGCCTCGTCGGTCACTTTGCCGGCAATCTTTGTTTGGGCTTGTGCTTCTATAAAAAGAAGGCAGAACATCCCAAAGAACAGCACTGAATAAGTAGTTATTTTTGACATAAGTGCATAATAAAAGGTGAGTAAAGAGTCTTTTGCCTTCTTGACGTTAAACATACACAGAAGTCTCGTTTTCGTACAAATTTATCTTGCAATTAACAAATTTATGGTGCAATTGTATATACCTGCTTAGCTAAGTATTGGGTTTGCAAATAGTAAATTTAAGTGCATAGTCTCTTTATAGTCAGACAACTTTCTCAACCGAAATTTCCTACAGAATATGACTAGCGAATCAAACCAAGATCGGAGGGACTTCTTGAAGGCTTCTGGCTTATTAACGGGCAGTGCTCTTCTGGGCAGCTTGCCATTTCAAACAAAAGCTGCCGGTAGTCCAGGCTATCATTTTTCGGTAAACGATACAATTAAGGTTGCCCTTATTGGTTGTGGTGGGCGTGGTACGGGCGCGGCTCAACAAGCTCTCAGCACAAAGCAAAACGTTAAGATTGTGGCCATGGCTGATGCCTACCGAGATCGCTTAGACGATGCCTACAAAGCTCTAACCGAACGCGGCCTTAAAGCTACCGACGGAACGCCAAAAGTAGATGTGCCGGAAGATCATAAGTTTGTGGGATTTGATGGCTACAAACAGGCTATGGCTTTGGCCGATGTGGTTATTCTGGCTACACCGCCCGGTTTCAGACCAAGTCATTTTGAAGAAGCCGTCCGTCAGAGTAAGCAGATTTTCATGGAAAAGCCCGTAGCTACCGATGCGCCGGGCATTCGTCGGGTATTAGCGGCTGCAGAAGAGGCTAAAAAGAAAAAGTTAAATGTAGTTGTGGGTTTACAACGGCGCTATCAGACCAGCTACCGCGAAATGATTAAGCGCATACACGATGGAGCTTTGGGCGACATTGTAGGCGGGCAAGTATATTGGATTAGTGGTGGAGTTTGGCAGAAGCCGCGCAAACCCAACCAGACCGAAATGGACTACCAAATGCGCAACTGGTATTATTTCAACTGGCTATGTGGCGACCATATTAACGAGCAGCACGTCCATAATATCGACGTAGCTAACTGGGTAAAAAATAGTTATCCAGTCTCCTGCCAGGGAACGGGTGGCCGGCAGGTTCGTACCGGAAAAGACTATGGCGAGATTTTCGATCACCACATTGTCGATTATGTTTATGCCGATGGCACAACGATTAACAGCCAGTGCCGACATTACGAAGGGACCTATAGCCGGGTAGACGAAATGTTCCTCGGCACAAAAGGCAAAATTGAAGGTATGGAGAAAAAAAGCAGCGCATTGTTGGGCTACAATGGTCAGTCCATTTATACCCACAATGCCAAAGCGGATGGCAATCCTTACCAGATTGAACACGACGAACTGTTTGAGGCTATTGCAAAAGGTGAGTATAAATTCTCCGATGCTGAACGGGTGGCAAAAAGCACCATGACCGCTATTATGGGCCGTATGGCAACTTATTCCGGTAAAGTGGTGAAGTGGGACGAAGCATTAAATTCACAAATTGACCTTTTCCCCACAACATTGGCCTGGGACGCTATGCCCAAAAGCCTGCCCGATGCCAACGGATTATATGCAATTGCCGTACCGGGAAAAACGGTAACTGTTTAAAACAAAAATAGTCTTTTAACAAGTCAAAACGGGGCCGATTGCCACTTGCGCAATCGGCCTTTTTTGTTTTCGAGAAGTAGCAATTTTGTATCGGGAAACTGCTTCAGCAACCGGCGGCTTTTGCGAAGACCCGCCACACTAAACACTTTCGTCAGAGCATCGGCATGATAGCCATCCGGCGCGAGCACCGTTGCCCGAACAAAATGGCGCAGCCCCAAGCCCGAACGCGGGTTCACAATGTGAGAGTACCGTCGACCATTGTGTTCCAGAAAACGATAGGTATCACCGGAGGTTGTGATAGCGGCATTTTTGAGTAAAATCGTTGTTGTGTCGGTATCGCCTGCTTTGCCGGAGCCAATGCCTACGCGCCAGCCAGCACTGCCCGGTGGTGGATCACCCGCTAAAATATCGCCCCCAATATCGAGCAGGACCGAACGGATACCAAGTCGATTTACTACAACCAGCGCTTCGTCAATAGCAAACCCCTGACCAATGCCGCCAACATCCAATCGCATTCCAACCCGACGCAAACGAACCGTTTGAGCGGTACGATCTAAGTCCATTAATGTATAACCGACTGATCGCCGGGCTTGGCGAAGCTCTTTTCTAGTTGGAAACTCGTTCCGCCGAACGGTTCTCCGCCAGAGTAGCGACAATGGCCCGATTGTCGGGTCAAAACGGCCTTTTGAGAGCTGGGCAATGGTTCTCGCTTTTTGTAAGACATCGAACAATTCGGCTGATACGGGCACCCACTTTCCTGAGCCAGCCGTTTTGGACAGTCGATTTATTTCGGAGCCATCCATGTAATCGCTCATGATCTGATTCAGCGAATCCATTCGGGCAGAAACGGCCCCGTTGACGCGCTGGGCGGTCAAACTATCGGGTGCATAGAAAATGACGTTGAACTGCGTACCCATCAGGCCACGACGGAACGAAAAGCGCGACATATCAGGTTGCGCAATAACCAGTCCCGGCAAGAGAAAGGTGACAAAACAGACGCTAACAAAGAACCAAAATGGCAGACGGGCGTTCAAGGTATTTTAGCAAGGCAGTCTCATTTAATTGACATACCGATGGTTACAATCAAAAATAAATACATCCTGTTAGCAGCCGTGTGCTGGTTATCGGGCCTGGCCCTAACGCTCTTTGGCGCTTACGGAAAAAGCCATCAATGGGAAGCAACGGGTACGCTGCTTACCGTTGGTATTTCAGCACAGGCCATTGGTTTTGGCTTTCTGGGTTTCGCTATTATGCAAGCCGTTTTCAGGAAAAAGTGACCTGTTTTAGTCCCCTTTACACCTGCACAATTTTGTTCCGCAGATACATATCGGCCAGCACTAACGCGGCCATAGCTTCCACAATGGGCACTGCCCGGGGAACCACGCAGGGATCGTGCCGCCCTTTTCCCGAAACCGTTACGGGCTGGCCGCTCACATCGACGCTATCCTGATCCTGCATAATGGTGGCAACGGGTTTAAAGGCTGTTCGGAAATAGATATCCTCGCCATTGCTAATGCCCCCCTGAATACCACCCGATTGATTAGTTTTTGTGCGAACGCGACCGGCTTCGTCGGTATAAAACTCATCGTTATGCTGAGAACCCCGCAACGCTACTCCGGCAAATCCACTACCATATTCAAACCCCTTTACAGCGTTGATACTGAGCATCGCTTTGCCTAACTCGGCGTGAAGTTTATCGAAAACCGGCTCACCCCAACCAACCGGAGCGCCTGTCACGACACAATCGACAATTCCGCCAATAGAATCACCCTGCTTTCGAATTTCATCAATATACTGAAACATCTGCTCAGCCATTTCGGGATCGGGGCACCGCACCGCGTTCTCTTCAGCAAGAGCCAAATTCAGATCTGCATAGGGCTTATCGAGTTTCAATTTACCAACTTGCGAGACATACGCCTGAATTTGAATACCCTGTTGCGCCAGTAAAAGTTTAGCAACTGCACCGGCGGCAACCCGAGCGGCCGTTTCGCGCGCCGACGACCGGCCACCACCCCGGTAATCGCGGGAACCGTATTTAGTCTGGTAGGTATAATCGGCGTGAGATGGGCGAAATTGCTCGGCAATATGACCATAATCTTTGCTGCGCTGGTCGGTATTTCGGATAACCAACGCAATAGGCGTTCCCTGCGTATATCCTTCGAACACGCCTGACAAAACCTCAAACTCATCAGCTTCGCGCCGTTGGGTCGTAATACGCGATTGGCCGGGTTTTCGTCGATCCAGTTCATGCTGAATAAAATCGGTATTGAACGACAAACCGGCTGGACAACCGTCAATCACAACACCAATTGCCGGGCCGTGCGATTCGCCAAATGTAGAAATCTTAAATAGTGTTCCGTAAGTACTGCTCATGCTGACATGGTGGGGTTAATCCCCGATTAACAGACAAAAGACGATAACCTTCATAGTTGGTAGCCTCTTGTACTTATATCGTTTATTTCAAGTCTATTTCTTAACTAACACAAAAACCATCCCGAATAACATTAACACAATCAATACATTGGCAATAGATCGAATCAAGACCGATATACTAATTGGCTGGCGCGTACTATCCATTGCTTCGATGCCCGCGTAGAGTGAATTGCCAACCGGCGCTCCTGGTACGGCCTCGCCATTAGCAACAGCGGCACCTGTTAGGGTGTTCATATTACTTAACGGAACTGACCCGTTATCCCCAACTCGAAGTTCCAAACGTGGCCGGAGGGTATCATAACGAGCCGTTTTCGGGTCGAAGTAAATCCATTGAAAGTGATTTGCCAACGAAACTACCCCATTTTGGTGCGGCACAATAAAATACGTGAATATCTTACTACCGGTTATCTCACTGCCACTATGACTAATCGAATGACGTTCTTCAGGTGGAAACACATCTAATTCAGCCTGTTCATACTGGATAACAGGTGCCGGCAGGGTGGCTATATTACCCGCCCCCGAAATAGAAAACGTATAGCGTACACTCTTCCCGGCGGCAACGTGCTGCCGCTCCAGACCTTCTTCTAATTGAAACGACCCAACTGGCACCCGGCCCCGCAACGGATGAACGGGCAATGACCTGACAGCAATTACAAGGGGTTTGCTGGTGAATAACATCGTTTCGGGCTGAGACGATGGCGGCCCAATAACGGGTCGACGTCCTAACTGAAGGGCAACGGCAGGTAATCGCAGGGACTGGTTCGACAAGGGGAAAAAGACGGACTGAAAAAGACGGTACTCCCGAAATTTCTTTCCGCCGATAATTACTGACAATGGCTTTAAGTCATTGATAGGCAGATTTTCTTCCCACGAATTAGCCGGACGAATTTTCTTGGTAATTGTCTGCAATTGCTTGTCAAGTGCATGAAAACTAAGTTCAAAAGGATAATTGTCAGCAACAAAAAACGATAACGTTAATGCTACCCCACTGCCCGCATAAATGGATGATTTTGATGCCCGGAGCGACAAAAAAGCAGCCCCAGTAGGCGATATATTAATCGTGTTTAACGGGGGGTTTGTAGGTGTAAGGCGACTACCGTTTAGTTCATTTTCAAGATCTGATGCCGTGTTCCGTGTACCATCAATAGCTCCAGAAACCGTTGATGCTGGTTTGACAAGTAACGCAGCTCCTTCCGAACGTATCGTTTCGCCGTTGACAGTAATCGAAAACGGTAATAGCTGAAAACGTCCTGAGCCTTTTGCCTGATAATTTTGTGTAATAACCTGATTAGTAACCGTCTTACCATCAACTTCAACCGGCGACATACTCGTTGATGTACCTCTTTTTGTAAATCCCGCAATGTCGGGAAAGTTAATCGTGGCACGGGTTTCGCTATTTGGAATAATGAGCGAAATGGTAAAAGGCCGTTCAATCGGAAAAGTTGTTTGCCCAATCTCAATAGTTGCCACATTATCAATAGATTGCCCAAACCCCGAAACGGCGCAAAAGAAAAATAATACAAGAAGTTTTCGGAATATTGCAACAAACATTATTATTTTTGAGCAACAAAAGTACGAGATAAGCCGTTACGCAATAAAGTGCCAAAGTTAAGAACGAACTGTCCATCCTCTTTCAATATCCTTAAGCTTATTAACCGAAAAAATGTCATCTTATGCTTTCTATGCTTGAGTATATCAAGACTATCCTTCAGAAGGTAAGTTTTGATAAATCCCTATTTGAAAAGGAATTGGCGAAAGCCATCAAAATGCTTATTCCCAAAGAAATTAAGCAACTAAAACGTTGGTGTTATGCCCAGTTTGGCAAAGTATATCGTGTTGTATTAAACCATTGTTTTTCACGGGTGCGCGTACGATTTACCTGACGATGTGGTCTGTTTTCATTAACATAAAAAAATCCGCTGGCTGTATAAGCCAGCGGATTTTTTTATGCAGTAATCTTATCATAACGTCACTTTTTGCCGCATCTCCGGTATTTCGATATTCTGAAATCCAGCCTCCTGTAAATGACTTTTCCAGATTAACTGTTTATCATATTCGCCATGAACGAGAAATACAGATTTGACCTTGGCAGGATTCTGGCAACTTAAAAAATGAAGCATTTCGCGGTAATCGCCGTGGGCCGAAAACGAATCCATAATAGCAACACGGGCCACAACCGGGTATCGTTCCCCAAAAATAGTTACTTCTTTATCACCGCGTTTCAGAGCACCTCCCAAACTGTTGGGTGATGCGTATCCAACCAGCAAAATAGTCGTATTGGGCTTTGAGATATTATTTTTGATGTGATGTTTGATACGTCCGGCTTCGGCCATGCCAGACGGCGCAATGATAATGCAGGGTTCTTTACTGTTGTTAATTGCCTTCGATTCTTCGACCTCCGTTATGTAATGCAGGTTTGGAAATTGAAAAGCATCGCCATCTTTTTTGATGTAATTGAGGATTTCAGGATTGAAATCCTCTTCATGGTCACGCATGACGTCTGTCGCTTTCACAGACATTGGGCTGTCAATATAAACAGGTAAACGTGGCAAACGACCTTCACTCGATAGTTGATCGAGCGCATAAATTATTTCCTGCGTGCGATCAACAGCAAAGGCCGGAATAAGAAGTTTCCCCTGACCGGCAACACACGTTTGCTGCACAATTTGCAGCAAATGAGCCTTCATATCAGGCTCGGCTTCGTGGAGCCGGTCGCCGTAAGTCGATTCACAAATGATATAATCGGCTTGTGGAAACGTACCGGGCGAGCGCAGGATTTTATCGTCAGGCCGACCGATATCTCCGCTAAAGAAGAGATGCTTTTCAATAGAACCTTCCCGAATGGTCAGGCTGATCGACGCGCTGCCCAGCAAATGACCGGCATCAGTGAGCAAGCCCGTCGCTTCATCGCAGATGACAAATGGCGTACTATATTCAACGGGGCGCATTTGGTTGAGTGCCTTTTTCACGTCTTCTTCGTCATAGAGCGCTTCCAGTTCAGGATCACCCCGACGAACGCGTCGTTGGTTAACGCGTTCCAGATCGCGCTCCTGAATACGGGCACTGTCCATAAGCATTACTTCACAAAGGTCAATCGTGGCCGATGTCGTATAAATTGGCCCAGTAAATCCTTGCCGAACGAGTCTGGGAATTAAGCCCGTGTGGTCAATATGGGCGTGAGAAAGCACCATATAATCGACTTGGGCCGGATCAAACCCAAATTGCTGGTTAAGCTCATCCGTATTAATTCCCTGAAATAGCCCACAGTCGAGCAGAATTTGCTTACCACTTGCGGTAGTAATGAGGTGCTTGCTACCGGTTACGGTTCGGGCGGCACCGAAAAATTGAATGGTCATGATTTAGGTATGTTCTCGATGAATCTGTGTGTTTCTTTGTATGCCTCAGTGCGCTAGCTTCATAACTGAGACGCACAAATAAACAGAGAGTTTCACGGATTTGTCATGTTGGTTATTGAAAAGGGTAAAATCATAGCGCAACGACTCTGGAAATCGCGTTTAGTGAGAACGGCTATAGCGGCTCTATTGATTTTTTTTGGACTGGATTTTTTCTTCCCAGTTCGTACTTTGGTTCCTTACTCGACTATTATTACGGCCCGTGATGGCTCCATTTTGCACGCCTTTTTAAGCCGCGATGATAAGTGGCGCATGTATGCCGAGCTGAACGAGATTACCCCTACCCTCCGCAACGCCATTCTGTTTAAGGAAGATAAATATTTCCGGTATCATCCCGGATTTAATCCGGTAGCGATGGTGCGGGCGGCTGGTCGAAATTTGCTGACTGGTCGGCGCACGTCGGGCGCATCGACCATTACCATGCAAACTGTCCGCTTGCTCGAACCCCGCAAACGTACTTACATCAGCAAATTCATTGAATTGTTTCGGGCACTGCAACTAGAACTGCATTACTCCAAAGATGAGATTCTGCAACTCTACCTGAATCTAATTCCATATGGTGGCAATGTTGAAGGGCTTAAATCGGCATCGCTGCTTTACTTTGGCAAATCGCCGACATTGCTCAGTTTGGCCGAATTAACAACCTTAACCATTATTCCAAACCGGCCCTCAAGTTTGCGGCTGGGCACTCGTAATACGCTGGTTGTACAGGAACGTAATCGCTGGCTCGCTCGCTTTCGGGCGAGTCACCTCTTCGATGAAACGACAATTTCGGATGCATTGAATGAGCCACTTATAGCCTACCGGCGGGAAGCTCCTCAACTGGCCCCGCACCTGTCGCGCCGACTTCGGGTTGAAAATCCTGACATACCCATTATTCATTCATCCTTAAACCCAACCATGCAGGCAACGGCCGAGCGACTGGTGCAGCATTACGCAAATCGCATTCGGGCTTATAATATCCACAATTCGGCGGTACTGATTGTGGATAACCAATCGCGGGAGGTGGTTGCTTACGTAGGCTCGGCCGATTTCAGTAATGCGTTCGATGGTGGGCAAGTGGATGGCGTTCGGGCAGTACGATCGCCGGGAAGCGCCCTAAAACCACTGCTTTATGGATTGGCCTTCGATGCAGGTATTATCACCCCGAAAACTAAATTAGCCGACGTGCCCACTAATTTTGGCGGCTATGAACCCGACAACTACGATCGACGCTTTAACGGGCTTGTTACGGCAGAATTTGCACTGGCGAACTCGCTCAACATTCCGGCGGTGGCTTTATTAAAAGAAGTTAGCACGCCAATTCTTGTTTCGACACTTCAGAAAGCCGGTTTTTCGGCGATAAAAAAACAAGCAAAAGAGTTAGGGCTTTCCATGATTCTGGGTGGTTGTGGCGTTACACTCGAAGAGATGACGCGACTCTATGCAGGACTCGCAAACGGGGGAAGAGTGCAACCACTAGCTTATACGTTATCGCAAACGCCGGCCCCGAAAACCGGGAGCGCCTTACTCTCGCCCGAAGCCGCTTATCTGGTTACGCACACCTTGACCCAAATTACCCGACCAGACTTACCCAATAATTTTGACAATAGCTATCACCTGCCGCGCATCGCCTGGAAAACGGGCACTTCATACGGTCGGCGCGATGCGTGGAGTATTGGTTATAACCAGCGGTATACGATTGGCGTTTGGGTTGGCAACTTTTCGGGGGTGGGCGTGGCCGAACTCAGTGGAGCCAATACGGCCACACCACTGTTATTCCAGCTTTTCAATGTGCTGGATTATAACTCCCCAACAGGCTGGTTTAAAACACCAAAAGAAGCATCTAAACTAAGCATGCGGCTTGTTTGCCCCGAAACGGGCGATGTTCCGGGCGAGTTCTGTACTAATCCGGTAGCTGACTATTGCATTATGGGCGTTTCTCGGTATCGCCGTTGCCAGCACCGCAAAGCCATTTTCACGAACGCTGCCGGAACAATGTCTTATTGCGCTTCGTGTCTGCCCGAACCTGATGACGGCCCATCTGGAGTTGTTCGCCGATCCTACCCAAATGTATCGCCAGAGATTATGGCATTTTACCAGAGCCATCGTATTCCGATTGAACTTGTGCCACCGCATAACCCCGCTTGTGAACGCGTATTTGGCAGCACAAATGCCGGGCAGGGCGGACCGATTATAACAAGCCTGAACGATGGTAGCGAGTATTTCATCAACCCCAAACAGCCGGTCGAAATGGAATTGGGTTGTCAAGCCGCAAATGATGTCCAAACGGTTTACTGGTATTTGAATGATAAACTATATCGTCGGGCCAAACCAGCCGAAGCGTTGTTTTTCAAACCTCGACCGGGTGCCCTGAAAATCTCCTGCGCTGATGATAAGGGACGGAGCCGCGACATACGCGTACTTATAAAAAATGAGTAACGGTTTGTTGATGTTGCCTTTCACTTATTTATGGGCATTTTTCCGGTCCAAAAGCCAATTAACTAGTTTATGAAACGTATAGCATTGTTTATCACCGCGTTGTTTATGACGACCGCGACATTTGCTCAGCAAACCACCACTTCTTCACAAGACCCTACTGCTCTGGGCAATGCATTTTTTAAATCCCTGCTCGATGAAGATAGCAAGACCTTGGGAAGCCTGATCTCGAGCGATTTAGATGTCATCAGCTTCGATGGACAATCGGTAGAAGGGGATCTATTAGTACAGGGCGTTGGTGGCGGAGCTGTTGTTGTCGAATCAGGTACCGTATCAGACGCAGTGACCCGCCAATACAACAACGATTCAGCCATTATGACGGGCATCTGGAAAGCTAAAGGCAACATTCAGGGGCAAGCTTTTGACACTAATGTGGCTTTTTCGGTGATGAGCGCAAAACAGGCTGGTGTATGGAAAATTGTCAATGTCCAGTTCACACCTATGCGTCAATAACCGTTTAGTAAGTCACGTACTGAAATTCAGCCCACTCAATAATTTTGAGTGGGCTTTTTCGTCTACCTTCGGCCTCTCACTACCATGTTCATGCAAACGCGCCGGTTTCTCCGTAATTTCCTAATTGCCTCCCTCCTTCCTTTTGTTCTCTTCCAATGTTCGCGATTATCCTTCAACGAAGTAGCAGTCGTTGGCCGTAATTTCGGAGATGAAGTACAGCAGACGCAGAACCTGACGTTTACATTCAATAAAAACGTTGGTCCAACGGATCAGTTTGGCGACTGGGACTCAACGCAATATGTACGCTTTATCCCGGCGGTTCGTGGGAAATTCAAATGGACGGCTCCCAACGAATTGGTTTTCTCGCCCGCCCGCGCCTTCGATCCAGCTACCGATTACCGCGCCGAACTAACCGATGATTTGCTGAAACGGTCCGCCAAAAAAGACCTGAAAATTTCTGGTGATGACATCGCTTTTCACACGCCTTACCTGCAACTTACGGGCACAGAAAACTGGTGGTCACGCTCCCGCGAAACGGGGCAGCCTATTGCCAAAACCCGCCTTAATTTCAACTATCCCGTTTCCTCCACCGATGTAATCAGTAAGTTATCGGTTGCTGCCGAAGCTAAACCGCTTACGGTACAAAGTACACAGAGCGACGAGCAGAACTCAATTACGGTGGCGCTTACCAATGCGCCTGCGATAAAGAATGAGCAGCCACTTTCGATAAAAGTAGACAAGGGTCTGAAAGTGCCAAACACCGCGTTCGTTAGCAAAGACGTTATCGAGGAAACGAGTACGTTGCCATCACGCTATAAGGTCGAAATAGCCGATGTGCAAACGAGTTTTGAAAATAACCGGGGCGTGGTTCGGGTCATTACAACGCAGGAACTTCAGTCTGTTCCGGAGCTGGGCCAATATTACACTGTTCAACCCCAGGTTGAAACAACGGCTGAATTAACCGAAAACGGCTTTATCATCCGGGGAAATTTTAACGAAACCAACACCTATGTTCTGACCCTCACTGACCAGATTCGCGGGGTTTTAGGGACCAAACTGGATGAACCGGCAACGCGCGATTTGTTCTTCGGAAAAATGCCCGCCAGCATCCAGTTCGCCAATAAGAAAGCCTTGTATTTATCGTCGAAGGGCGCGCGAAATATTGGGTTAAACATCGTTAGCGTACCGAAAGTGCAAGTCAAAATTGCGAAGGTGTATGAAAACAACCTCCTGAATTACCTCCGCTCAAACCGTTACGAAGAATACAAAGAAAACGCTGGTGGCGAATGGGGACCATCGGGCTCGTTTAATTACAGCGACGATGAATCGGGCGATCTGAGCGATGTGCTCGTGAGCAAAACCGTCGAAACTACCGACCTTCCCAAGGTTCGGGGCGTGTCGGCACTAAATCTGGCGCTACCAGATCAAAACAACAACTTTAGGGAGCATCCACTCCGGGGCGTATATCTTGTATCGGTAAGTTCAAAAGATGAAGCTTATTTACAGGCCAGCCAATTGGTTTCGGTATCGGATATTGGGTTGGTGGCTCGCCACACAAACGATGAAGTATTGGTTTGGGCCAACTCCATCCGCACCGGCGAACCTTTGCAAAGTGTTGAGATAACGCTCGTGAGCAGCAATAACCAATCGGTCTATTCACTCAAAACTGACGGTACTGGTTTCGTCAAGTTCGACAGAGTGAGTGAAAAAGCGCCCGGCTTCAAAATAGCTTTGTTGACCGCTCGCACAACCAGCACCGCAGCGGCAACTCAGTCGGACCAGGACGATTTCAACTTCTTGTTTTTGCCCGATACACAAGTCGAAACATCGCGTTTTGAGGTAGAAGGCAAACGCGATAACGAATCTGGTTTCGATGCCTTTGTTTACGGCGACCGGGATATTTATCGCCCCGGCGAAACGATTCATTTTAATACCGTTGTTCGCTCACAAACTTGGCAAAGCGTCGGCGAAATCCCGGTATTAATTCGATTGTTGGCACCCAACGGCCGCGAAGTACGGACTTTCCGCAAAACGACCAACGCACAGGGAGCCGTAGCAACCGATGTGCCGCTCGACCCGGCAGCCGTAACAGGTTCTTACACTGTTGAGATTCTGAACGCGAATAATGTCTTACTGACATCGGAATTGATAAGTGTGGAAGAGTTTGTTCCCGACCGGATTAAGGTAGACGTGCTAACCGACCGAACAGGGTATAATTCGGGGCAAACGATCACTGTTTCGGCAACAGCTATGAATTTATTTGGGCCGCCAGCCGCCGACCGAGCCTACGAATTAGAACTTCAACTCAAGCGCAAAGCCTTCGCGCCGAAAGGGTATGGCGAGTATGATTTCGATATAGCCAGCGGTCAACCAGCAGGTGCGGTCGATGCCGCCAAACCTGACGTATTTCCTAAAGAACTTCGGCAAGGGCGCACAAACGCCAACGGTCAGGCCACCGAACGATTCCCTATTCCAGCTCTCTATCAGGATATTGGCCTATTGGAAGGCAAACTCTTTGTGACCGTCTTCGACGAAAATGGCCGTCCGGTTAATCGGCTCCGGCGGCTGGATATTTTGACGCAGAACACCTTTTTTGGCGTGCGATTACCCGACCGATACGTTTCGACCAATGCCCCAATTGCCGCCGATCTCATTGCTCTAGATCCTGCGGGCCAGCTTCGGCCATCGGCGTCGGCACTGGTTGAGGTGATTCGGTATGATTACCAAACGATTGTTGAGAAAGATGACAACCGGGTTAGATACACCACCAAACGACGCGAAAAGTCAGTTTATACCAATACGCTTCTATTCAAAGCCGGGAAGGCGGGCTTTCGGTATGTGCCAACGGTATCGGGTGAATACGAAATCCGCGTTCGGCGACCCTCAGCCTTAGGTTATACGGTCACTAGTTTTTACGCGTATGGCTACGGCAGCACGTCGGCCTCTTCGTTTGACGTGAGTCAGGAAGGACAAGTGTTGATGACACTTGATAAGCCAGCTTATCAAACCGGCGATAAGGCCAAAGTGCTTTTCAAAGCTCCCTTCGACGGAAAACTGCTGGTGACGGTTGAGCGCAACCACGTTCTCGAACAGCATTGGCTCACAACCAACAATAAATCGGCCGAGTGGAGTTTCTCTGTCGGCGCCGAACATTTGCCAAACGTTTACATTACAGCTACGCTCATTCGGGCGATCACGAATACCAATCTTCCGCTCACCGTTGCGCATGGTTTTGCCCCTGTGTTGGTGCAGGATGCCGATACAAAACTACCCGTAACACTTACAGTCGCGACGCAATCGCGCTCGAAAACCAAGCAAACGATTCGGATTAAAACAGCGAGTAATGCACAGGTAACGGTGGCCGTTGTTGACGAGGGTATTCTGCAACTCAAGAACTTCAAAACGCCTGATCCATACGGTTTCTTCTACCAGAAACGCGCCCTCGAAGTAGACAGCCATGATTTGTACGCCCTACTTTATCCCGAGCTTTCCTTACAAACAACATCGAGTGTTGGCGGTGATGGCTATGATTTGGAACGACGTGTTAACCCGCTCAGCAACGGCCGAGTCCGGTTGGTGGCCCTTTGGAGTGGCATTTTAGAAACAGGTTCCGATGGGGAAGCTGAATTTTCGGTCGATATTCCGCAGTTTTCGGGCGATTTGCGCGTAATGGTTGTTGCCTATAAAGACAATGCCTTTGGATCGGCGAACGCCAATATGAAGGTGGCCGA
>CAXVWN010000357.1:0-3164 GCA_964263725.1 Spirosoma sp. | reverse complement strand
CTCTGTGTTCTTTACGGTCCGCCGTTGCGGTGCCTCTGGGGTTAAAAAATTTCTTTGGTACTAAATAAATATTTATTTGGCGAGTTTAACTCCCCGTTTGCCTACCTGACCGAAATAGTAATTAACACCGAGTTTTAGTCGGCCACCTTTGCCTCGGCTAACTGTTGGGTCAATCTTGTTATAAAAGCTACTCTCATACGACACTTCAGCGCCTAAACGGTGAAGTATCCAAGCCATAGCGCCAATTTCCAGACCAACACTCGTGTATTTATATTTGGTATCTGCAGGAACATTGTCCGAAAACTCACGACCACTATTCAGGCTGGCACCAACAAAGCTACTAATGCGGGTGCGAAACGGATAGTACCGAGCAAACGCACCTACCTGGCGGGCATGGTATTTGTTACCCACCAGCCGATCAAAATCGTAGCGTAAACCGGCGGCAAAACCGGGTTGGAAAAAATACCCAATTCGTGAGTTAAAGGATAAATAAACCTGCCCATCGGTAGCGCCCATACCTAACCCTCCGCCAACAAAGAGGTTATTCGGTTGAAACCAGCTCAACTGGTTAGTCTGCTGATAACTAAGGGATTTGTCAATCTCTTCGTCTAGTTTTTCGCTGGTTTGAGTAGCTTTTTGACGGATATCCTGCTTCGTTTTATCGTTGATCAACGGTTTGCCATTTCCTGTTGAATCTGACCTGTTCTGAGCCAGAATGCTTGCCGTCATACCCATTAATAATGTTGCGGTTGTAAGTAATTTCTTCATTGTCGTTGAGTTAATGTCATGAAAACCTTGTTGTATTAACCACAAAGCCCACATAAGGTTTGTTACAGGTTTACCGTTCAGATGGAATAAAGGCAAAAAAATAACGTCTTCTCAAGGTATGAAAAGACGTTACGTTGGAAACAGACGATGATTTCTGCCCTATTTCTGTAATTGGTCAATCAATGCCCCAACTTGTTCGACTGACACAGCCGGGAAATTGGCGATCCGGATTTGTGATTCTTTAAATTTGCCGTAGCCGCTGCCTACAATCATATTCGCTGTTTTCGCAGCCGCAATAACATCGGCCGATGATTTTATACGGTTTGCTGATCCGGTTGTGGCGACAATAACGGTTTGCGAACGGTGGCGTTCCTGCTTTACAAAGGGTTCATAATCGGCCGAAGCTTCTAAGAACTTATACAGCATCCGTGCTTTTTCTTCGGTCTGCTTCCGAATGGTATCAATGCCGATCCGGTTGAAATCTTCTGCAATTTTACCCAGCAGATAAATGTACAGGACATTTGGGGTTGCGGGCGTTTCGAATGTTTTATAATGCTTCCAAAGCATCGGCAGCGTATTGTGCGCGCCAATCGTTAGTGAATCGTTTTGCTGCAACTGTTCCGCTTTGGCTAAACAGGCCGGGCTGGCAATCCAAACCCCCAAACCAGCAGGCATACCAAAGGCTTTCTGAACGGAAAAAAAAGCGGAATCAATCAACGAAAAATCTAAATCAGGATAGGGAGCTGACGAAACGATATCAACACAAAATAATTTTTTCGGGTATTTACGTTTGAGCTTATGGATCTCGGAAGGCCGCATCTGTACACCCGACGATGTTTCATTGTGGGTTACACAAACCAGTTCGGCATAAGCGGGTACCTCGATATCGGCCGCGTCGAAGCCTTCGCCAAACGGTTTTTCCAGAATATGAGCGTGCTTATTCAACGACAGGGCATAATCGTAAAACTTCTGGGAGAACGAACCATTTACGAGGTGAAAACTTTCGTGCTCCACGCAGTTGAGAAGTACCCGCTCCCACACTTCCGAAGCCGATCCGGTAAAGAAAATTCCGTATGCTGCCGGAATGTTGAGTAAGGTTCGGAGTTGCTCATCAGCAAACTTATAAATACTCTGAAACTGCTTGCTCCGATGCGAAATTGAGCCAATCTGTTCATCCAGCGCCTGTTGCAGATGCTGATAGAACGTTGGATAGAGTTCGGCCGGGCCAGGCGTGAAGTAGGTGTTTTTCATAAAGAGCGAAAGCGTGAATGAGCGACAGAGTGAAAAGATTATGTATGCTTTTCATTCTGTCGCTCATTCACACTTTAGTATAAAAGCCTGAACTTAATTGTGTTATCAATGTCTTTTAATTCTTCGACCACTTCATCGGCATACTCTTTGGCAACGTCTGTAATCACATAACCGATTTTTTCGTTGGTTTTGAGATACTGCCCATGAATATTGATATGATACTTGGCGAAAATGGTATTCATTTTAGCCAAAATGCCCGGTACGTTTGTATGAATGTGCAGCAGTCGGTGCGCTCCTTTTAAGAGCGGTAATTGCAATTCCGGGAAGTTGACACTGCCATAAGTGCTACCATTGTTGATGTACTCGAGCAGTTTTCCCGGCACAAAACTACCAATATTAGCCTGAGCTTCTTCGGTGCTACCGCCAATATGGGGCGTCAGAATTACGTTAGGTTGCCCACGCAAGGCATTTATAAACTCTTCATTGTTCGTTTTTGGCTCCTGCGGAAATACGTCTATTCCAGCACCCGCAATCTTGCCCCGCTCAATGGCATCGACCAGCGCCGAAATATCCACAATATGGCCGCGTGACAGATTCAGGAAAATGACACCATTCTTCATCATGCCAAATTCGCGGTAACTAATCAGGTTCTTATTTTCCTTCCGACCGTCGGTGTGCAGGCTGATGATATCAGCTACCGCCAGTAGCTCATCCAGCGATTTGCATTTTCGGGCATTCCCAAGCGCCAATTTATCCACTACATCGTAGAAATAAACCTCCATACCCAGTGCTTCGGCCACGACTGACAGCTGCGTGCCAATGTTGCCGTAGCCCACCAATCCGAGTTTCTTGCCGCGTACTTCAAAGCTGTTTTTGGCCGATTTATCCCAGCCACCCTGATGCATCGTGTTGCTCTTCGGTACGATGCTCCGAATCAGCATAATAATCTCGCCAATGGCTAACTCAACCACCGAACGGGTATTGCTATAAGGCGCATTAAAAACCGCAATGCCCCGCTCCGTGCAGGCATCGAGGTCAATCTGGTTGGTACCGATGCAGAAGGCGCCAACGGTCATGAGCTTGTTGGCGTGCTCCAGCACCCGCTGCGTGACCTGCGTTTTGGAACGAATACCCAGAATAGATAC
>CAXVWN010000356.1:0-18637 GCA_964263725.1 Spirosoma sp. | reverse complement strand
AATATCCTTGTGCTTAAATCGACGGTGTGTAAAGGTTTTCTCTTTAAACGTCTCGTGTGCGTCATGCAGCCGACGCGATAAATCCTGGGCCTGTGAATCAAGTATACTCATGCGTAATAAAAATAGAATCGTGACTGAGCTAACGCGCCAGCTTGTCGTATAGAAAACAAACAAATCTGATAACTCCCGCTCAAGCCGCGTTCTCATTAGTTTATAGTTTTTGTCCCAACCAAAGCCCACTCACTGACGCCAACAAACAGAGCACCACATTTAGACCGATATTCAGCAAGGCAGCGCTAATACGGCCATTTTGCAGCAATACAACCGTATCGTAACTGAAGCTTGAGAACGTGCTAAGCCCGCCACAAAAGCCCACACCAATAAGCAGTCGAGCTTCTTCGCCCGCCGATCTGGCGATTACCCACCCAACGACTGTGCCTAATATAAAACTGGCCAGCACATTGACAAATAGAATGGCATTTGGAAACGGCGAACTCGTAAGCGTGGCTGGAATCATTCGCCCGGCAACGTAACGTAGTAAACTTCCTGCACCACCACCCAAAAAAACCAGTACGTAGGGGTGCGTCAGCAAGGCTCTCATATTGGCAAACTTACAAAAAACCGCGACGCTGACCGATAGAACCCGCATTAGAATCCCGGATGGGCCACTTTTTTCGCTATCATTGTAAAATACCCTCCTCCATCATCTTGTTTCCTGCCGCCCGCTATGGCCCAAAATCAACTTAAAAAACTCTTAGGCGTCGGATTCGGCGTGGCCGTTACTATTGGCGGCACTGTTGGCACGGGCATTCTGCGTAAGCCCGGCCCTGTTGCGCAGGACATTGGCAATCCAACCCTCATTATTGCGGTTTGGCTGGCCGTGGGTGCTTATGCGCTGGTTGGTTCGCTGTCGGTTATGGAATTGGGAACGATGCTGCCTAAAGCAGGCGCTTGGTATGTTTATGCACGCCGGGCATTTGGCAACTACATCGGTTTCATTATCGGTATTAGTAGCTGGCTCGGCAGCGTGGCCGCTATGGCCTTTGGGGCCGCCGTTATGAGCGAGTACATAGGTTTGCTGGTGCCGGTGCTAATAAACTGGCAAAAAGTAGTTGCCATCAGCATTCTGCTGGCGTTTGTTGCCTTTCACTGGATTGGCGTTCGGGCGGCAGGCCGGGCGCAGGAGGTTATGAGTGTGCTTAAAGCGGTGGGATTACTAGCGTTTGTGGTGGCCTGCTTCGTGGTAACGCCCAGTTCATCAGCCGCCCCGATCTCGGTCGGGACAGTTAGGCCGTTGGCCGAGAAAGGAATTTGGCTTGGCATTCTGGCCGCACTACAGTCGGTGTTTTATACCTACGATGGCTGGCACACAGCGGCCTATTTTACAGAAGAAGATGTAAATTCCAGTCGCAATTTGCCCCGTTCCATGATGGGTGGGGTGCTTCTGATCATTGTTATTTACGTTCTGGTTAACCTGGCACTGCTTCACGTTCTGCCGATGGAAACCCTGGCCGGGTCTAAATTAGCAGCCGCCGATGCGGTTCAGTTTCTGTTTGGGCCGGGCAGTGCGCAGGTCGTAACGTTTTTGCTGATGATTTCAATTATGGGCATTATTAACGCCCAGCTAATGTTCAATCCACGCGTTATTTTCTCGATGGCTCGCGATGGCCTGTTTTTTCGCGCTGTTAGCTACGTCAACGCGGGCGGTACACCGGCTCTTGCCGTGCTGCTAACGGCCCTAACGTCAATTGTACTGATCCTAACCAATACCTATAGCAAACTGTCGGATATTGCCACGTTCTTTTTCGTGTTGTGTAACGCGTCGGGTTTTGCGGCTCTGATTCGCTTACGACAAACCGAGCCAGACCTTCCGCGACCAATTCGGGCGTGGGGATATCCTCTTTCTACCTGGACTTTGCTGATCGCTTCGCTGGCGTTTCTGCTGGGCGTTGTCATCGGCGATTTTTCCAGCAGTTTGTATGCGCTTGGGTTTATTGCCGTAAGTTACCCAGTGTATTTACTAATAAAACAGTAGAGAATAAGGGTTGATTTTCTCAAAAACGCTCATGAATTTCCGTCAACAACGCTGCTGTTCGTTTGCGCATTTCACTGACGGGCTGTGTGAAATTGTTATGCATGATACTGAAATAGAGAAGCTTATTTCGCTTCGTCAGCACGTAACCGCTTAGATTATAGACGCCGGTCATAGAACCGGATTTGGCAAACACATACGATTTGCCATTCATCGACAGACTGCGTAATGTTCCCGACTGGCCAGCGGCTGGTAGCAAACTAAAAAGCCGTTGCTGAGGCACTTTGTCATAAATACGGCCAAGTAAATCAATGAAAACAGTGGGCGTAAACAGGTTATACCGTGATAAGCCAGAGCCATCAACCCATTTGGTAGATGCTTTTGGATAATGCAGCACAGAGTCAACCAGTCTACGTATTTCTGCGGTTGGCGTGAGTTTGTTTGACGCTCGTTCGGCGGAGGCCATAAACAGTACCTGTTCGGCAAACTGATTGTCGCTTACATAAAGCATTCGCTTGTAGAGCGAGTCGGTGGATGAACCGCGTAAAAGTCGGGCGTTGGGTACTATAGGCGTATTAACAACACCAACTGGCCGATGGAGTGTGTCGGTCAAGAGTTGAGCAACTAACAAAGGCGACCACCGAAAGGGAACATCTTGCCGGATAGATTTACCACCAATTGCCTTTACAAACTGATTACTAAATTCTGAACGGCGCACACCATCAGGATCTTTTGCCAACGTTTGCGTACTATCCGTAAATCGGGCCGGGCTTATCTTTCCATTCGCAAAGCGAACAACGTTGCCATAAATGGGCAATGATGATAACTCGGGTGAGTAATCGTCGTTGTAATCGTCCCAGGCCCAGCCCGGTCCGAAGCGTGGACCATCGTAATTCACCGGTGAAAAAAACAGACGTTCTGGGCGGTTTCGCAGAAAAGCCAACGCGGTGGTGTCCGGTAGATCGGGGTGGAGGAGAAGTGGATTGCCCGTTCCCCAGAAAATCAGCGAATCGTTCCGAATGGCATAGCGCAATACGGGTAACGAGTCATGTAGCGAAAGTAATCCAGCATAAAAACTGAATAGTTTGGTATTCGATGCAGGCGTAAAGGGTTTGTCGGCGTTGTGTTGAATCAACGACCGCTGTTGAACCGGGTCATATAATGCGACACCCGTAAAGTGGTCAGTATAAGTCGATTTTGTGCGCAGGTCACGACTAAGGCGCCGGGCTGGCGAACAACCGCCGACGATCAATAAGAAAATGAAAGGCAAAACTGCTTTCATAGAATAAGAAAATTAGTGTTGTCGGAACCTGTTTAAGAATTTTAGACTAGCCGTAAAATCGCGTACTTTTTGTCATGCTCCCTGCGTCAGCATGACAAAAAAATTTAATAGTAGGGTAAACTCGAAAGTTTAAACAGCCTCATTATCCATTAACTTATCCATTGCTGACAGACTTATTTGCTCGGTTCCGGAAACGGGCTACCAGCGGTTGGAATGTATCACGTTCAACAAAGATGATCACACCTATAAATAACCCAAATAGGGCCATGTGAATCGGCACGGCCACCCAAAGATTGGCAATGGGAAACTGCCAGCATACCCAAATCAGCAAACCAGCCCCAACAATATAACTCACCGCTGACCGAACGTTGTAGGGAACGGGGTAATATTTTTCGCCGAGGGAGTAACACATAACAGTCATAACCAGACTCGATACCGAAAACGCCACAGCACAGCCCATGTAGCCAATAAGCGGGATGAGCAACAAGTTTAATACAATCGTTACCACCGTGCCAACCACGGTAATTAGTGTGCCGTATTGAGTTTTATCGCTCAGTTTAAACCAGAAGGATATGTTATAATAAACGCCTAATAGCAGGTTGCCCAAGAGTAATAACGGCACTACATCCAACCCCACCCGATACGCTTTCGAACGCAAAAATAACTGGCCAAGCAGATCGAGGTTCAGACTAACACCAACCCAGATTAGAACGCAAACGATCACAAACCATTTCGTAACGTTGGCCAGTAACGTCGGTGCATTCTTGTCTTCAGCTTGCGAGAAAAAGAACGGATCGGCTGCGAACTTGAATGACTGAATAGCCAACGCCATAAAAACCGATAATTTCAGACAGTTTCCATAAATGCCCAGCACGGCTTCGGATGAAAGACCGGGATAAAAGCCCGGCGGTAGCGAATGGCGAAGAAACAGACGGTCGGTCAAAAGATTCAAAACACTGGCCAGGTTGGTAAGCATAATGGGAAATGCATAAGCAACCAGAGCCCGGCTTTGCGAACCGTTAAGCTGGAAGCGAAAGCCCACGAATGCTTTTCGGATAATGACAAAGTAAAGAGCATTACCAATCAGATTGGCCAGAAAAGTATAACCCGGTCCAATTTGTGGTTTGTAAATAAGATCGGCAATTGGCTGAAATTCTGGGAGATACTTTCCTTCAAATATATCTTTCGCCACTATTAGGAAGAAAATATTCAGGGCAACTGTGATAACGATATTCGTGATTTTTGCCCTGACGAATTCGCGGGCCCGATTCTCGACACGTAACCGGGCAAATGGAATCGCCACGATGGCGTCGATGGCAACTAGTATAGCTGACCATTGTACGAATCGTTCCTGACCGGGGTAATTTAGCCACTGGGTAATTGGCGTAGCCAGGCTAAAGAGCAGGACTGTTGATAACAGGCTGATAGTAATAACAATGCTCAATGACTGGCTGAAAATGCGATTTTTTTCGGCAACAGGCTGGTCTTTCGAGCGAGCCATAAACCGAAAAAAAGCGGTCTCCAGTCCCAGTGTGTAGAGAACAAGTAATACGCCAATCCAGCTATAAAATTCAACATTTGAGGCCATGGCGGCTGGTTTCTCAAAGGCATAGGTTTGAATTGGTACGAGAGCATAATTCAGCAACCTCCCCAAAATCGTACTGACTCCGTAGAGGGCTGTGTCGCTCGCTAATTTTTTAAACGTACTCATTGCTGAAAGAATGTCCGGTCTGGATTGGCCCAGCCTGGATTGGCCCGGCTTGGATTAACCCGGCCTTGTTGGGACTATTTATCCGGGCTGACAAAGTTAAGCGCTTTGGTTATCTTTGCCCGTCATTTAAGCGAAACCGTCGGCGGGCGGATGTTCGTGACTTGCTCAATTCATTTCAGACCCAGTCGAGAGGCTGTTTCTGGTTCCAACTATGTCCCAATCAATCTCCTCTGCGCTCATCTCCGTTTTCTACAAAGACGGCCTCGAACCCTTAGTCCGGCTGTTGCATCAGCAAAATGTTAAGCTCTACTCAACGGGCGGAACCCAGGCATTTATTGAACAACTTGGTATTCCGGTTACGGCAGTTGAAGACCTCACCGGCTATCCATCTATTTTTGGCGGACGGGTAAAAACCCTGCATCCGGCTGTAATGGGCGGTATTTTGTATCGCCGGGATGTGGCTGACGATCTTGTTCAGGCCAAACATCACCAGATTCCGCCAATTGATTTGGTGGTTGTTGATCTATATCCATTCGAGGAAACAGTAGCGTCGGGTGCGTCGGATGAGGATATTATCGAAAAGATTGACATTGGCGGCATTTCCCTGATTCGGGCGGCAGCCAAGAATTACAACGATGTTTTAATTGTTTCCTCCCGGAGCCAATATGCTGATGTGGTAGCGCTGTTGACTCAGAAAAACGGTACGACCGATCTGAGCGATCGTCGATTATATGCTGGTAAAGCATTCGCGGTTACGTCGCACTACGATACCGCTATTCAATCCTATTTTGCCGGAACGACGCAACATGCAGGCGCTACCGGGCCTATTTATGATTTTAAAGCCTTGCCCGCAAGCCATCTTCGCTATGGTGAGAATCCGCACCAGCAAGCGACGTTCTACGGCGATTTAGATACCATGTTCGATAAATTGCATGGCAAAGAATTGTCTTACAATAACTTAGTGGATGTTGATGCCTGCGTAAACCTGATTGATGAGTTTGCGAGTACAGATGCTAAAGCTTTTGCCATCATCAAACACACCAATGCCTGCGGCATTGCTACGGCTCCGACTGCAAAGGGCGCTTATTTAAACGCACTGGCCTGCGATCCGGTTTCGGCTTTTGGGGGTGTGGTTATAACCAACGCGCCGGTGGATCTGGAAACCGCCGAAGAGCTGAATAAACTCTTCATGGAAATTCTAATTGCGCCCGATTACGCGCCAGAAGCGCTGAGCTTACTAAAATCGAAGAAAAATCGAATTTTACTAAAACGCAATGCTGTTGCCCTGCCAACAGTTATGTTCAAAACAATTTTGAACGGTGTGCTGGAACAGGATAAAGACAACCAGACCGAAACCGCCGGACAGTTTAAGGTTGTTACGCAGAAGGCACCCACCGACAGTGAAACTCGTGGATTGGAATTTGCCCTCAAGGTGTGCAAACACACGAAATCAAACACCATTATTCTGGCTAAAGAAGGTCAGCTATTGGCCAGCGGTGTTGGGCAAACTTCTCGCGTAGATGCGTTACGACAAGCTATCGATAAAGCTCATTCATTTGGGTTCGACCTAAATGGAGCCGTAATGGCTTCGGATGCCTTTTTTCCATTCCCAGACTGCGTCGAAATTGCTGGTCTGGCGGGTATTACGGCCGTTGTGCAGCCTGGCGGGTCTATTCGGGATCAGGATTCAATTAACTATTGCGATCAACATAATCTGGCGATGGTCACAACGGGCATCCGGCACTTTAAACATTGATTAAGGTTTTTTGACAGGATTGACAAGATTAAGTGCGGGAAAACCAATCTTGTCAATCCTGTAATCCTGTCAAAAACTCACAGAGCCTATGCGACTACTTTACACGATCTGGTGTGCTGTTTATTTGATAGTGTTATACCTGTTATTATTCCCGATCCAGTTTGTGTTTTTGCAGCGTGAGGCATGGAAACCCCTGGCCCATAAAATCAATTACATCTGGGGGAGGCTGTTCTTTATCGGTATAGGCATTCCCGTTCGTGTTGAATATCGATTTCGGCCTTTGCCAAATCAGGTATATGTCTTTTGTGCGAATCATTTCTCGTATTTGGACATAGCTGTTATGGGCCTGATTGTAAAAAACTATTTCGCTTTTGTCGGGAAAAGTGATGTAAAGCACATTCCGTTGCTGGGCTATATGTTCGCTAAATTGCATGTGCAGGTAGATCGTAATCAGCCAAATAGCCGGGCTTACTCGCTGGCTAAATCCATCAGGACGCTGGCGTCGGGCCGGAGCATAATGATTTTCCCGGAAGGCGGCATCCGGGCTACGGAAATACCCCAGATGGTGCCATTTAAAGATGGCGCTTTCACGATGGCTATTCAGCAGCAAGTGCCCATAGTGCCCGTTACCATTTTAAATAATTACCAGATTTTGCCGGACAAGAGTCCCGTTCGGTTTCACTGGCATCCACTACGGGCCGTCGTTCACCTGCCTATCGAAACGACAGGTATGACGCTGGATGACGTAGAACGTCTGAAACAGGAAACGTATCAACTAATTGACACTGAGTTAATGAAAGAAAAGAAAGGCGTGGGTGTATAATCTCTTTTGCTCTTTTACTCTTTCACTCTTTACTTATGAAAGTAGATCAGGAAACCCTGCACAAAATTGCCCATCTGGCTCGGCTGGAGGTTAAACCAGAAGAAGAAACCGACTTACTCAACAGTTTGAACGGCGTATTAACCTGGATGGAACAACTTAATGAAGTTGATACTACAGGCGTTGAACCATTGACGCATATCTCGGCGGAGAACAACGTACTACGCGACGATGTGGTAGGTAATCACCTTACTCGGGCGCAAGCGCTCGTTAACGCGCCCCAGCACGACGAGCAATTTTTTGAAGTTCCCAAAGTGCTGGAATAAGCTGTTTCGCTCTTCAGCTTATTCTGTTGGGCCCACCAGCTTTAACCCAATGATGCCAATGGTAATGAGCAGAATAAAAAATAATTCGCTCCATGACCAGCTCATCTTTAGCCAGAAGACATCGGTAGCTTTAAGAAAAACCAGCGTTAGAGCCATCCAGACGGCAAAGGCTGTTGTGGTCGATATAGTGCGCATGGCAATCGACAGCAGGACGGTATTGATAATCCCGAAAAAAACGTAACCAAGCCACGGTAATAAAGCGGGCAAACCTCCATCGGACCGATAGAACGTATCCCAACGCAACGTTTTTAGGTCATCCAGGCGCATATATTTGAGCGAATACATCCAGGCCATTTGACAGGCGGCTGCACCGAATAAATACAACCAGGATAGCATAGTTTGTTTAATCACGGAGAATACCTGACAGAAGTAACACAAAGGAAACGATTATTCGCAACCTGATGCAACATACTAAATCGGGAGTACGATTAAGAAATTGTTGCCATCTCACCGTGTTTGTTAAGCAGGCAGTCCAGCCCGAAATTTGCCCACTCAACTATTAAGCCTAAGCGTTAACATTAAAAAGGATATCAGGGTTTTACAGATTTTTTGCCAGCCCTTCCAACCATAATTGATGGAATTTGTGAATCCGGTTTGGGAAAATGAGGTCTCCTGATTGACATACCCAATGTGCCGCGTTTCTTCGGTAGTAGCCCGATAACCCATTTCGGTTTTGACCGTGGAGCCACATAATACGCTAACATTACTTTTTGTTTCCTCTCATGTCAGTTTTTCTTTTTATAATGCAAAAAACGCAAATGTAAAAGATACTCAAGCGCCGAATAGTAGCACTTCCCGCCAGTTCACTGCAATTAATTAAGTGGAAATGTTACTTATAAATTAGACCTTCGTCTAATACCCAACTAAGTCCATGAACTTTTAGGAAATTTGTGGATGTTTGGCAATAAATTTGTTCAACTGCCAGAAAGGGATAGTAAAACGTATCGTCGTTTTCTATTTCTTTACAGAAGATACCGAATTTTTGGCTGATAGTTAAGTACTTATTATTTTTCTGCTTGTATTGGCCGAATAATTGTTTCCGTAACAAGCCTACTCTACTACAACAACACCCCTTAGTTCACCGTAACTTATGATCTCTAAAAAAGCTAAGTATGCCATCAAAGCCCTCAAGGTTTTGACTGAAGAGTACGGCAAAGGCCCTGTACTGATTTCCTACATTTCGGCGAAGGAAAATATCCCGAAAAAATTCCTTGAAGCTATTCTTCTGGAACTGCGTAATCATGGAATACTGCAAAGCCAAAAAGGAAAAGGTGGCGGGTATTTACTACGAGTCGATCCAGGTCGGGTCAATCTAGCGCAAGTACTGCGGGTTATTGATGGTCCTATTGCGCCTACACCTTGCGTATCGTTTAATTTCTATGTCAAATGTGACGATTGCAATGACGAAGTAACCTGTGCCCTGCGGCCTATTATGGAGCGTGTTCGGGATGCGAATCTTAGTGTCTACGAGAGTACTACATTGTTGACATTTCAGAAGCTGGCTTCTCTCGAAAACAAAGAATTTTCTACCAGTACTAAAGCTGCCGAATTAATTGATGCAACTGCGACGCCGGCATAATAATAAGCTTAAACAAAAAAGGTCCGCCATATGGCGGACCTTTTTTGTTTAAGCTTCGGCAGGTTGATGTTCTTTCCGCAGCAGATCATTTACCGTTTTGACGGGATTGAACGTAATAAGCGGGACTTCTACGAAAATTGTGTTCCAGTCGGCCATCGCGCCATTCCACAAACCCGGCAGTTCCTGCGCTTTGAGATCTTTTCCATCTTTCGACTTAGCCGTAATGAATCCTGTTTGTGAATCGCGGTAGGCTGGCAGGTCGTATTTACGTCCGTTGTGATCTTTTAGGCCACAAACTAAATCAACGGGATTGAAGTGCGTTGCTTCGTCGAAAATAGCTTTCTGACTAGCATTCGTTAAGTCAATCTGCGCTGATTCAACCACTTGTAGGGATACAGAACCATCCTGATTTCTGGCCCAGAAAGGCCCGCCACCAGGTTCACCAACGTTTTTCACCATGCCACACGCCCGCACAGGTCGATTCAATTTCCGACGGAAGTAATCTAATTTCTCGGCTTTTGATAGATTCTCAAATCCTTCGGGTGGCAACGTGAAGAGGGTGCGCCGAAAGAGTTCGTCGGCTTCGGCCAGATAGCCATCGCTTACATCATCCGAATCGCCGGACTTCCCTTCCAGAAGGCCCTGCAAACGGGCAATCTGCTGCTGTGCATCAAGCAATACCGCTGCCAGAACTTTCTTGTACGAAACGGTTTGCTCCTTTATCTCGTCGGGAACGACATTGTCGATGTTTTTAATAAAAACGATATCGGCATGAATGTCATTCAGGTTTTCGATCAGAGCCCCGTGACCTGCCGGACGGAATAGTAGAGAATTGTCGGCATTTCGGAAGGGCGAGTTGTCCATATTTACCGAAATGGTGTCGGTCGACTTTTTCTGTTCGGAGAACGTAATGTCGAATGTAACACCCAACCAAGCCTCATAATCAGCTTTCTGCTCGTCGATCAATTGCTCAAAACGGCTGCGATGTTCGGGCGAGACCGTAAAATGAATTTTGACCAATCCATCCGAATTGGCATAGGCAGCCCCTTCGACAAGATGTTCCTCTACGGGTGTTCGAGGGCCGTCGGCATATTGGTGAAATTTAAGCAGACCTTTTGGCAAACTACCATACTCCAGACCCTCTTCGGTTAACAGAAATCGTAGCACCGTTTGTTTCAGCGCTGGTTGCCAATCGTTTTCGGCAACGGCTTTGTCTAAATCCTGACCTTTAGCCGCCATAACGGCTTTTAAATCGTCATAAAACGCAAAGTCAGTTAGTCGGGCGAATACTTCGTCAACAGATTTGTCGAATTTGCCATCCAGCGCCGAAAACAAGGCCTTAAACATCCGGGTAGCGGCTCCTGAAGCCGGAACAAACTTAACCAAGTCGCGCTCATGAGCCGCCTGATCGAAGCGGTGAATGTACGCTGGGATTTGGTCTTCGGCGATGCGAACAATGCCATCGCCAATGGTAGCGGCCTTAATAACGTTTAGATACGGGAAGCCGTGAACGAAATAGTTTATCTGCTGGTCAATCTGGTCGAGCGATACGCCCTGTATCAGAATCTGGTCCTGATCTTGCTCAGTAAATGCCATATTGATTAAAAGGAAAAATAGCGTTAGGAATGGGCGGCAAATTGGGTATTTCAGCAATATGACGCAAATCAAATTATTGCAAAATTAGCCTGTGTGCCTAATCGTCAATTACCTGATTACCGATTCGCTACCTACTTTTGTCCATTTCCTGAAGGCCAAAACTTTGCCATGAAACTAATCGCTTTCGATGCCGACGATACGCTGTGGGTCAATGAACCTAACTACGTGGATGTAAAGCAGAAATTATGTGAACTGTTGTCGCACCATATCGATCAGGATACGCTTACGTTACGGTTCTACGACGCGCAGATCAAAAATCTCCATGTGTTTGGGTACGGCGCCAAGAGTTTCATTTTATCAATGATTGAAACGGCTATCGAGTTGACCAACGGGGCTATAACAGGGGCTGAAATTCAGCAAATCATTGATATCGGGCGAAAGTTGATCGATTTCCCAATTGAGGTGCTCGATGGTGTCCGTGATGTACTGGAAATACTGGCCAAAAAGTTTGATTTGATGGTTCTGACCAAAGGCGATCTTTTTGATCAGGAAAGCAAGATTGCCCGCTCGGGTTTAGGCCATTATTTTAAGCACGTTGAAATCGTCAGCGAAAAAAATGAGCAGGCTTATCTACGCGTGTTACAAAAATATAACGTTCAACCCGCTGATTTTCTGATGATTGGCAACTCACTGAAATCTGATATACTGCCGGTGGTTCATATTGGCGGTCGGGCCATCCACATTCCCTACGAAGTTACGTGGGCACATGAGCAAGTCGCCGATGAACAACTGGCTGGGAAATCATTTACAACATTGGCGAACGTGCGGGAATTATTGGACTTACTGGCCGATGTTAAGGCAATAATGTAAAGCCATCGGCATCCCGATTGGCGGGGAATTTCTCTCGAAATGCGCGTAATTCATTCAGCGAAAGTGTCTGATGGTGAACCACTTCTAAATCGGCTTGCCGAAATAGTACATCGCCCTTGAAGTCAATTACGGCAGAATCACCACTGTATAGATGCCCGTTTCCATCTGTACCAACTCGGTTAACGCCCACTACATAACTCAGATTTTCAATGGCTCGCGCTTGCAACAATACGTTCCAGGCATTGCGCCGGGCGGCTGGCCAATTGGCAACATAGAGCAGTAAATCGTAGTCGAAGTTGGTAGACGGGCTAAAGCCCGCTGATACGGGTGCATTGCGGCTCCAGACGGGAAAACGAAGGTCATAACAGATGAGCGGGCAAATACGCCACCCTTTCCATTCTTTCACAATTCTCTGTGTACCAGCCGTATAAATAGCATCCTCGCCCGCCATCCGAAACAGGTGCCGTTTGTCGTATGTGTCAAACTGACCGTCGGGTTGCATCCAGATAAGCCGATTGAAGAACTGACCGGCCTCTTTAACTACATAACTACCCGTTACTATGGCTCCCGTTTGAGCGGCCATTTGCTTCAGCCACCGAAACGTGGTCAGGTTCATTGGCTCAGCAACGGCGCGGGCATCCATAGTAAAGCCCGTTGTGAACATTTCGGGCAGAACAATAAGATCGGTTGGCTCGTCTAAGTTGAAAATACGCTCCTCCAGCATGGCCTGGTTGGCCACTGGGTCGTGCCAGTAAAGGTTGGCTTGGAGAAGGGTAATGTTCATGGAATCAGTGTAGAATGGATAATGTAGAATGCCTGTTGGTTGACTGATTCACTGTGCATTATTCATTTTACATTATCCATTACTTGGGGAATTTCATTTTGTAGTCGGCATCCGTCTTGCCTTTCGAGATGTCAGCCAGTTTTTTCTTAATGAGCGTCCGGCGGAGGGTAGGCAGGTAATCGGTAAATAATTTACCATCGAGGTGGTCGTATTCGTGCTGAATAATACGGGCAGCCATACCTTCATATTCTTCTTCGTGTTCGTTCCAGTCGGTGTCGAGGTAACGAATCACGATAATTTCGGGTCGGAATACTTCGCCCCGAATGCCCGGAATACTCAGGCAACCTTCTTCAAAACCCCAGTCGTCGCCCGCTTCTTCAATGATTTCGGGATTGATGAACACTTTCTTAAAACCGATTAGGGTTTTATCAATGTCTTCTTCCGCTTCATCTTCGTTCAATGGCTCGCCATCGACCACAAACATCCGAATGCTTTGTCCGATTTGTGGAGCTGCCAGCCCAACACCCGATGCCGCATACATCGTTTCGTACATCGTTTCGCTCAACTTTTTAACGTCGAGGCTATTGGGTTCAATATTTTTGGCCCGTTTCCGCAGAACCGGGTCACCGTAGGCAATAATTGGGAGAATCATATTAATTTTTGTCTGAACCGGGATTCAGACGATTGCTTTCCATATATGACTGAAGAATAATAGCCGCACTTACTTTGTCGATATTACCCTTTACACGCCGGTCTTTTTTGGTGCTTCCGCCCGCAATCATAGCTTGCAGAGCCATAACAGACGTAAAGCGTTCGTCATGCCAATAAACCGGAATATCGGGCAAAGCGTTCTGTAAATGCGTCACGAACTTCCTGACACGGGGCGTGTTATCGGTATCCTCACCATCTAAACCCTTCGGAAGACCAACAATAAACGCTTCGACTGGTTCCCGAACCACATAGGCTCTCAAAAATTTCAGCAATTCATGGGAGGGGACCGTTTCCAGCGCCGACGCAATGATTTGTAAAGAGTCCGTAACGGCAATGCCGGTGCGTTTCATTCCGTAGTCAATTGCTAAGAGTCGTGCCATTTTACCGGTAAAGGTACGAAAATGAGGGGAGAGGCAAAGAGCATGGTGCGCGGAACACGACGCTGGGTGGCGGAAAAGCACAATTCGCTACTCTTTCGGCTCAACAGCTTGCCGTTTACTCCACGCTTCCACATCCTGCGGAGTATCCAGGTCAATAACAGCTAACGGAAAGGCGATTTCGGCGCAATCGCTCGAATATTGCCGAATGAGTTTACGAGCGCCCATATCGCCTGATAAAAGCATAAACTCGGATCTATAACGGATATCGAATAAAGCGGGAACGCCAAGATGACCTGCCTCACCGTAACGGCAAGCCACAATGCCCCGTCCTGTCTGTTGCTGCGTTGTAATGAGTTGCTGCAGAAGCGCTGCCGTAACATAAGGCTGGTCAGTGAGGGCAACCAAAAACGCGTCGACTGGCTCGTCGGCTATTGCATTCAGGCCAACTCGCAGGGATGACGCCATGCCTTCGTGCCAATCAGGATTGACGGGTGTATAAACGGGTAAATGAGCAAGTTCACGATGAATGAGGTCGTGGTTGGCTCCCAGCACAACAACCACCGGACCCGCTTGTAACGATACCGCAGCATCGGCGATTTGCCGTATAAGCGTTGTTCCGTTATGAATAATCAGTTGTTTGGGTTCGCCACCCAATCGGGTTGATCCGCCAGCGGCTAAGATAATCGTTGCGATACGCATGCCTAGATTGTATCCAAACCAATAGCGTTCGAATCAATTATAGCAGCTTGCCGATGATGATCAGCCGAATTTCCGGACAATCGTTCGTGGATTGGACCGGATTTATTTTTCAAAAAGCCGCCCGCTCCCTGTGTGAAAAACGCTTTAATTTCAGCCATAATCGACAACGCGATTTCATCCGGCGTTTCGGCCCCTAAGTCCAGCCCAATGGGAGCATGAACTCGGTTCAGAGAGGCTTTACTGAAATGAAGCCCATCTTTGTCAAACTCTTCCTGCATCTTATCGAAGCGTTTGCGCGGCCCTAACATACCAATGTAAGGCACATCGGTCGTGAGGAGTTTTTCCAGTACGGCACGGTCGTAGTTGAAGTTGTGCGACATCAGTACAGCGGCCGTCCTATTGGTGATAGTGAGCTGGTCGATAACGGCTTGCCGATCGGCATACAATACGCAGGTTGCCACCGGAAACCGTTTTGGCGACAGGTGAGCTATACAATCGTCGGTGACGGTTACCTGCCAGCCGAGGTCGCGGGCCAGCTTTGCCACCGGCACCACATCGTAGCCCGCGCCAAAGATAATCAGCTCAATTCCAGGATCAATTCGCTCAATGAACACCTCGACACTTCCCGATAAAACAGGATATGTTCTGGTCAACGGCTTGCCCGTACCAAATACGTCGCTCATATCCTTGTGCAGCCAACCGGGTATGGATTCTGCCGATTGTTCTGTGAGGATAAACCGATTGCCGGGAATCAAGCCAGTGAAATCGTTGCTTTTTAGCACAGTGGCTAACGCCCGCACATCACGTTTTTGGGTAAATTCTTTCAACAGCGTGACGGGATTTTGTGCGCTATTGGGGTCAATCGGTTCAATTAATACATCAATTATACCGTTGCAACCCAACCCGATACCAAAGCTATTGGCCCCGTCGTCCATGGTATCGTAGGTGACAACAATAGATTGACCATCGAGCATAACCTGCCGGGCTTTTCGTAAGGCATCTCCTTCCAGACAGCCACCGCTGATGGCACCTTCCCAACGCCCATCGTCGGTAATGAGCATACGGGCACCGGGCCGACGATACGATGATCCTTCGACCCACACAACGGTTGCCAAAGCGGCTTTCCGTTGGGAGAAGTCAATCTGTTCGAAAACCTCAACAATACGACTGATTTCTTTCATGAACCAATTCAATAAACTACCGTAGTCCTAAAACGACATCGGTAAGAATCTGTTTTGACATTTGATTCTGAGGTTTTATTATGGCTCCGGTCACAGGGACCAAAGCCATAATAAAACAACGAACTAAACCTTCTCCAAATCAAAAGGTAATCGACGGATGCGCTTGCCCGTTGCAGCAAAAACCGCGTTGGCTAACGCGGGTGCCAAAGGCGGCAAACCTGGCTCACCAACGCCCTTGATTACTGGACCGCCTTCGGCAAGAATATGAACCTCAATTTCTGGCATCTCGTTGATGCGCAGCATGCGATTAACATCAAAATTTTTCTGAACAGCCTGACCGTTTTCAAACGTGATTCCGTCTTTGGTGGCGGCTGTCAGGGCCATCGCAATGGCACCTTCAACTTGTGCTTTTACGGTGTCTGGATTAACAACGGTGCCCAGGTCAATGACGCAATAAACCTTGTCGACTTTTACGCCACCAGCTTTGTCTTTCGACACTTCCACCACTTGCCCGGCCAACCCCGCGAAAAATTCCCACTGGGCCACACCGCGTCCTTTTCCTTCGGGCAACGGCTTATCCCAACCAGAAACCTCTTTCAACTTTAAAAGTACCCGTTTTGCATCGCTCTCTTTCGTCATCATCGACAGCCGAAACGCCAATGGGTCTTGACCGGCTTTATGGGCCATTTCGTCGATGAAGCATTCGTGGGAGAACGCCAGCGTCGAGCTCGTCACCGACCGCCAGTACGTAAGGGGAATGTGAATATCGGCATGAACGTAGCGGGTATTTACATTTGGAATTTCATATTTCTGCTCGTTGGTAGCTTCGAGCATGGTGCCATCGGGCTTCGTCTTATCGTATGTCTCGTTCATCGTTGCGTCGATAGACGGCGAAATGACTTTATGCTGAAGGGCAATCGCTTTGCCATCGGCAGAGAGTGCCCCACGCATAGCCGAGAATGTCATAGGCCGAAACGGACCGAGTATCGTATCGTCTTCCCGAGTCCAGACTACTTTAACGGGTTTGCCAATGGCTTTCGAGAGCAACGTTGCTTCGGTCGCAAAATCCTGGGCCAATCGCCGACCGAAACCGCCCCCGTTGAATAAAATGTGTACGGTTATATTATCAGCGGGTACCTTAAGCACTTTCGCTACCTCATCTCTAACCAGATCGCCACCCTGCGAAGAAACCCAAATCTCAATTTTATCGCCTGGTGTGGATGTGCCCGGTGTGGATGCACCCGGTGTGGACTTACTCGGCTTGTAATGCGCCAGCGCATTCATCGGCTCCATGGTCGAGTGGCTCACGATGGGCGTTTCGTAAAAGGCGTCAAGCTGGTTCGGTGCATCGGCAAACGTCTTGTCAAAATCACCTGTGTTATGCCCTACTACGCCGTCCGTTTTGGCTAACTCGCGCAGATTTTTCTCAAAATCTACCGAATTGAATGTGTCATGTCCCTGATGATCCCATTTCACCTTGAGCGCTTTCCGACCTTGTAAAGCAGCCCAGTAATTGTCGGCGATAATAGCGACGCCATCGTAATGATTTTTACCAATAACGCGCTCCACTTTTACCGCTTGCCGAACGCCTTTAACTTTCAACGATTGAGTCGCGTCGAAACTGACCAGCTTGCTGCCGAAGACCGGGCACCGTTCGATAGAGGCATAAACCATACCGGGCACCTTTGCATCAATGCCGAATGTTGCTTGTCCCGATACTTTCATCGGGATATCCAGCCGGGGCATTGATTTGCCCAGCATCGTAAAGTCTTTCGGATCTTTTAGTTTCGGCTCTTTCGGAACGGGAAGTTTTGCGGCTGGTGCGGCTAATAAACCATAGGTTAATTTCCGGCCAGTGGGTTTATGAACAATCGTGGCGTTTTCGGCAAAGCATTCTTCAACGGGAACGCTCCATTGATTACTGGCCGCTTTAATAAGCATCTCGCGGGCCGACGCGCCTACTTTTCGCATCTGCGTGTAGCCACCCCGAATGGAGCCGCTGCCGCCTACCGCCTGCGACCACATACCGCCATATTTGCTTTCGCCCCCGGTTTGCCGGATAATGACTTTGTCTAATGGCACTTCCAGTTCCTCGGCAATTAGCGCCGGAACAGATTGATAGGTTCCCTGCCCAATTTCGGGGCGGGGGTTCATAATGGTAATCCGCCCCGATTTCTCGATGAGGATGTAAGGCGTGAGTTCAACCGACTCAGGTAGGGCCAATCCGGGTCGGCCACTAAGATTTAGGATTGGGCTGGCGAGGCCATCGGTTGACGAAAAACCAAGCGCAAAAGCCGCACCGGTCAGGCCCGCAGCTTTTAAGAAATTTCGACGGCTCGTGCCAGTTTCAGTTCCGGTAGGAGTGGGGTTCATGCTCATCGCTTGCCGATTTTAGGAGTTGATTTAGGCATTTTTGGGCTAGTCGACATCTCTGCCGAAGCCGTGTGAATAGCCTGGCGAATGCGTCCATACGTACCACAGCGGCAGATATTTCCCTGCATAGCCGTATCAATATCGTCGTCGGTGGGCTTGGGTGTTTGCTTCAATAAAGCTACTGCCGACATAATTTGCCCGGATTGGCAGTAACCGCATTGCGGCACCTGATGCTCCACCCAGGCTTTTTGCACAGGATGATCGGCGTTTTTAGAAAGCCCTTCGATGGTTGTTATTTTCTGACCAACCACTGCCGAAACGGGAACGCTACATGAGCGGGTAGGATTACCATCCAGATGGACAGTGCAGGCTCCGCATTGGGCAATACCGCAGCCAAATTTAGTGCCGGTCAGGCCAACCACATCGCGGATAGCCCATAACAGCGGCATGTCGGGATCGACATCTACTATATGTGCC
>CAXVWN010000355.1:0-24995 GCA_964263725.1 Spirosoma sp. | reverse complement strand
CACTCTTTCCCTACACGACGCTCTTCCGATCTCCTCAATTGAAAATAACCTGAAAACTATGAAATACCTCTCCCTGATTTTTTGTCTGATTATCGCCAGAGCTGTGGCCCAACCTCACACCGTGGCGCATACAACAACTTATCAACCACCAACGTTTGCCGATGCCGACCGCCTAAAAAAGTTGGAAGCCGCCTTCCCTATCGTTGAAAAACTCTATCGCGAACGGGCCGAAAAATTTCATTATCCGGGTTTGGCTTTCGGTATTGTTGTGGATGGCAAGCTGGTTTATTCAGGTGGATTTGGGTACACAGATGTAGCCAAGAAGACGCCTGCAACCCCAAAATCGCTGTTTCGGATTGCGTCGATGACCAAGAGCTTGACGGCAATGGCTATTCTTAAGCTCCGCGACGAAGGCAAACTCCGGCTCGATGATCCTGCCGAAAACTATATTCCAGAACTAAAAACGCATAAATACCTCACTGCCGATGCGCCCCGCATTACCGTGCGTAACCTGATGACGCATTCGGCCGGTTTTCCCGAAGACAACCCCTGGGGCGACCGCCAGCTAGACGATTCTGATGCGGATCTACTTAAACTTATCAAAGGCGGTATCTCGAATGCTAACGTACCGAGCGTTGCTTACGAATACAGTAATTTGGGCTTTGCCATGCTCGGTCACATCATTAACGTGGTAGCCGGAAAGCCTTATCAGCAATACATTACCGAAACGATTCTGAAACCGCTGGGAATGAACGATACCCAGTGGGAATACAGCCGCATTTCTGCCGGTAAGTTAGCGCTGGGTTACCGCTGGCAAGACGATAAGTGGCTGGAGGAACCGCTGTTGCACGACGGCTCTTACGGAGCAATGGGCGGATTAATTACCTCCATCGACGATTTCAGCAAGTATGTCGCTTTGCACGAAGCCGCGTGGCCACCTCGCAATGATGAGGAAACGGACGGTCCGACGGGGCGGCCGGTTAAACGGAGTTCAATCCGCGAAATGCAGCAGCCCTGGACGTTTTCAGGCTTGTCTGCACAGGCTAAAAATTCGGCAGGGCAACTCTGTCCCACGACAAGTGGCTACGGCTACGGACTAGGCTGGAGTAAGAACTGTACGGGTCAGGTTGGCGTAGGGCACAGCGGTGGCTTACCCGGTTTCGGAAGCCAATGGCGCATCTTACCCGATTATGGTATTGGCGTAATTGCTTACGGAAATTTAACCTATGCTGGACTTGGGTCGGTCAACAGCGCTGTCCTTGATACACTGGTTGCCATTGGTAAATTACAACCGCGCCGGTTACCGGTATCCAGTATTCTGGCACAACGCAAAGCCGAATTAATAAAGCTATTGCCCGACTGGAAGAGTGCAGAACAAAGTGGCATTTTTGCCGAAAACTTCTTCCCGGATAAATCCGTTTCGATACGGCGGAAAGTGGTACAGGATTTATACGCCAAAGTGGGCACGATCAAACAAGTTGGCGAGTTGATTCCCGAAAATCAGCTACGCGGCCACTTTTTGATGGAAGGCGAGAAAGCCAATATTGATGTATTTTTCACATTGACCCCCGAAAATCCTGCCCTGATTCAGCAATTGGATTTTCGGGAAGTAGGCAAATAAGGAAATGTAAAATAAATAATGGGTAATGAATAATAATCTAACAATCAGCCTATTTACATTACCCATTATTTATTTACTTAAACAGTTATAGTCGCGTGTTTTCGTTATGAATCAAGGTTCTATTTCATCCATTACCGAACAGGATATCCCTACACTGGCTAACCTGGTTAACAGCGCCTACCGGGGCGAAAGCTCAAAAAAAGGCTGGACCACCGAAGCCGATTTACTTGATGGCCTCCGAACCAGCGAGGAGTCATTGCGGTCGATGTATCGAAATCCAGATGCGCTGATTTTAAAATACGAAGAAGACGGGCGCTTGCTGGGATGCGTTTACGTAGAGACGAAAGGCGATGACTTGTATCTGGGCATGCTGACCGTTTCGCCCGATGCGCAGACGAACGGCATAGGGAAACAATTATTACTAGCCGCTGAAAAAATTGCCATTGAAAAAGAATGTCGTGCTGTCATCATGACCGTCATTACGCAACGACACGAACTTATAGCCTGGTACAAGCGACGCGGCTACCAACCCACCGGCGAGACAGAGCCATTTCCCAACGACCCTCGCTTCGGCATTCTTAAACAGCCGCTTGAGTTTATGGTGATGGAAAAGATTCTACCTTACATTCAAACATGATTATTAGATTATTCTTTTGTGCATCAAGGTTTATCAGTGAAAATATTCTGGTGAAAATATGAAATTAAAGAGTTTTGCCCCAAAAGCCTTTTTGCGTTTGCCGATTTAACTCTATAATTTCACCACAGTAAAACGAACCACGATCTCTTAATACCTATGTCAGCTTCCAAACGCGTCCTGATTGCCGAAGATAGCTCCGTTATCCAGAATCTAGCCCGCAAAATTCTTGAGTTTCAGAACTACGACATCACGGCCGTAAAAAACGGTGAGCAAGTGCTGCAAATTCTGGAAAAAGAAGACTTCAGTATCCTCCTGCTTGACATTAATATGCCACTGATGGATGGAATGGAGTGCGTTAAGCGAGTTCGGGCTTTACCCGAAAAAGAAAAAGCCAGTGTGCCCATCGTAGCGATTACAGGCAACGCCAAGAACTATACTGAAGAAGAATTTAAAACCGCTGGCTTTAACGATGTATTAGTTAAGCCCCTTAATTTCGACCGGCTGGTTGAAGTGGTTAATCAACTCACTGACAAATAAATTAAAGAGTGAAAGAGCGAATGAGCGAATAGCAACGCGTTAGCTACTCGCTCTTTCACTCTTTTACCCTTCATGATCATCACGCTACTCGGTACGGGAACATCGTCGGGGGTGCCGCTTATTGGCTGTACGTGTGAGGTGTGCCGTTCAGTTGACTTTCGGGATAAACGACTTCGTACCTCCGTTCACATTGACGTAAACGGTCGTAGTTTTGTTATCGATACCGGACCCGATTTCCGCCAGCAGGTACTACGGCTCAATCTGCAACAACTCGATGCCGTTCTGTTTACCCATGAACACAAAGACCACACGGCAGGCCTGGACGAAGTTAGAGCGTACAATTTCCGGTCGGGAAAAGACATGCCCGTTTATGGCAGACCAACAGTTCTGGCGCAATTGCAGCGCGAATTTGCTTATGTTTTTGCCGAACATAAATACCCCGGCACTCCCCATGTTAAGCTCCATAACATTATTAATGAGCCGTTTGACGTGCTAGGCGTTCGGTTTATTCCCATTGAAGTAATGCACCATAAACTTCCCGTTTATGGTTTCCGTGTGGGCGATTTCAGCTACCTCACCGACCTGAATTACATTTCTGACAACGAATTAGAGAAGGTATACGGCTCAAAAATCCTTGTGCTCGATGCCCTCCAGCGACTACCCCATATATCGCATTTCACACTCGACCAAGCCGTTACCCTGGCAAAACGCGTGGGTGCCGACCGGACTTATTTGGTTCACATCAGCCATAAACTGGGTCTGCATAGAGAAGTTGAAAAAGAACTTCCGGGCAACATCCGGCTTGGGTATGATGGCTTACAAATTAACCTGTAAAGCTGTCCCTCCCGGTCGTCGTAAAAAATAGTTTTGCCAAACACGCCAACCCCAAAGAAGTAATACGACAAAACCAATCGCTTCGACGCATCGTTACCCGTTTAGAATTACAGTCATACGATGCCGACAATTATTAAGCCTTCCCGTTCCTTTCCAGATGCGTTATTGGACCGTTACCGCCAGCAGGGCGACTCCCCGGCCGATGCCGTCATTGCAGCCGTAGTTGACGGAGAATCCAGTACTGGTTTACGGGCGCTGATGCGTTGGCTAGCCGATACAAACGATTTTTCGACCGATACTCAGCATGCGGCCGTTCAAACATTTTTTGCAAATTATGCAAGCTTGCCGGCCTGGGCCGATCCAGATCGGATGAACCGAGGCATGGCTTTTTTCAAGAAACATGCTCAGCAAATTGGCTTAACGCTGGGTTTCTTCTCGCTCCCCTACTCATACTTAGGCGCAAACGGAGCACAGGTTCTCTGGCTGACGGAGCGTATTAAAAATGATACGTCGCGACGGTTGCAGGAAACTGGTGAGTGGGTATTTGCGGTCAATAATCCGAAGGAATGGGCTACCGGCAATGCGATTACCCGGACTCAGAAGATCCGACTGATTCATGCCGGAGCACGCTGGTTTGCCCAGCATTCAGGACGGTGGAATATGGACTGGGGATATCCTGTTAATCAGGAAGATATGGCTGGCACTAGTCTCGCGTTTTCATACATTGTATTGATAGGGTTACGAAAATTTAACGTAGTTATGACCGAGCAGGAAGAAGAAGATTACTTGCATCACATCAATGTAGTCGGCTATCTAAATGGCGTGAACAGCGAACTGATTCCAACAAATCTCCGAGAAGCGTATAAGCTTGGCCACGCCATTGCCCAGCGGCAGTTTGCTCCTTCCGAAGCGGGTGTGGGCTTGACTCGTTCACTCTTAAATGCCATAGCGGCTGGAATTTCGAATTATCAATCCCCTCAAACTACTACAGGGCAATCGGGCGTTACCCGCTCAAGTACGGCCCGGCCCGAAACCATTCGGAACCTCGCGGCTGGTGAAATGCGTTTCTTCATGGGCGACCAATATGCCGACTGGCTCGGTATTCCGAATGTACCCGTCGAAAAGCGGTTAGTTGGGTTACTAAGTCGGTTACCTATTTTTTCAACCTTACTTCAATCTACCCGACCTTAAGTCCGACGCAATTGATAAGTAAATGAATAACGTAAATAGTCTGATTATTAGATTGTTATTCATTTTCAATTGTCCATTTACTTATCAATCAGTTGCACTGGACTTCGGTTCGGGAGTAGTACATGATCTATCAACTAGAACCCATTGCCGCGCTTGCTACTGCGCCAGGCATCGGTGCCATTGCCGTTGTGCGGGTATCGGGCGAAGGCGCCATTTCGATTACAAACCGACTTTTTCGGGGAAAAGACCTTACGCAACAAGACAGTCACACAGCCCATTTTGGCACCCTTCGGAATGATAACAACAGCATCATCGATGAGGTATTGGTAACCGTTTTTCGGGCACCGAAGTCGTTCACAAAAGAAGATGTTGTGGAGATTTCCTGTCACGGTTCGGAGTTTATTATCCAGCAAATTTTGCGTCGGCTGATGCAGGAAGGCGCTCGTCTGGCCCGACCTGGTGAGTTTACTCAACGCGCCTTTCTGAATGGCCAATTCGATCTGGTCCAGGCGGAAGCCGTCGCCGATTTGATTGCCTCCGACTCCGATGCCAGCCACCGGGCCGCCCTGACACAATTGCGCGGGGGGTTCTCCAAACAGCTAAAAGAACTTCGTCAGCAATTGATTGATTTTGTAGCTTTAGTCGAACTGGAGCTGGATTTCGGCGAGGAAGATGTTGAGTTTGCCCACCGCGACAAACTCCGGCAACTCATGCTCGATATTCGACGCGTATTGCACCCCTTAATTGACTCATTTTCAACCGGAAATGCCATAAAAAACGGCGTTCCAACGGTGATTATCGGCAAGCCAAACGCGGGGAAGTCAACCCTCCTGAATGCCTTGCTTAACGAAGAGAAAGCCATTGTTTCCGACATTCCCGGTACTACCCGCGACATTATCGAAGACGAATTATTTATTGATGGCATTCGCTTTCGCTTGATCGACACGGCCGGATTACGGCAAGCCACCGACCAAATCGAAGCGATCGGCATTGAACGCACCCAACAACGAATGCGCGATGCTTCTTTGGTCGTTTATCTGTTCGATGGCAAGAATATCCATCCCGACGAATTACGAATAGCCGTTGACGAAGTGCGCTCGTCAGGTAAACCGTATTTGCTCGTTGGCAATAAAATTGATGCTACCGACGATCAAAAACGTCAGGTATTAGAACAGGTGTTGGGCGAACAGGTCGTCTGGATTTCGGCCGCAAAACAAACGCACTTAGATGAATTGAAATCGGCGCTATCAGCACGCGTCCGCACCGATTCTGCGGTACAAATAGGAAGCGCTGTCGTGACCAACGCCCGTCATCACGAACACCTGATAGGCACAGATAGTGCTCTTGCTCGCGCCATTGCCGGACTGGATTCTGGCGTAACACCCGACTGGCTAGCAATGGATTTACGTGTGGCCCTCCAACATTTAGGCGAATTAACAGGAGAAATCACAACGGATGATTTGCTCGCGTCTATTTTCAGTAAATTCTGCATCGGAAAGTAAGCATGCTAGACTACAGCAACTTTTCTTGATAAGCGCTTAACCCCATATACGCCGGGAATTCGAGTGCGTAACGTGCTGCGTAAGCTTTGAGGCTCCGCCACGATACGGGCGCCAGTCCAGGTGGAGGCAATCACCATACCTGCGGCCACTAGCACAATATCCTTAATTATATATTGGGCCGCCAATGTAGGGGCATGTAAGGGGCCAGGAAAGAGTTCGCCTGGGTAAATTAATAAAGGAGACATGGCCCCAATCATTTGGGCCGCCATTAACCACACACCTACGCGCAAAAATCGACCGGAGATAAAACAGATACCAATAATACATTCTAGAGCAGCCACGAAATCCATAGCACCATGCCCGGCGAATACCCCTAATGTAAGAACCGTAGTGGTTCGGGTAGCTAACGATTCTATTGGGCTAATACCGGGAAAGAACTTTAATACACCGAAGCCCAGAAAGATAATCCCCATTCCTATTCGCAATAACAAGATGCTATAGGCAACCAGCCAGCGATTGATACGCGTATCCAGACGGTCGAATTGGTCAAAAAGATTTGTCAGCGTTTTCATAGTCGTTAAGTATCAAGACGTTTAAGTTTTGTTTATACTAACGACTAATTCACACCCTCTGGATTTGTTATTACCAACTTAATAGTAACATAAGTACCTTGACAGCTTTGTTTTTCTCATTCCTCAGAACGAGAAACCTCGTAATGATTTGATTGTAAGATTGTTCATATATTAGATTGACAACAAATAAACTTTAACCAATTTTGTCGGGGAAACGAAGTCAAGTCAATTGAATCGCTGATGTTCAAACGGTTCCATGTAATTATATAGCCAATCGCTTTTATCTTCCGCTTCGTTTCCCTTAAATAACTTGTGACTTTAGTCACCTGTGCGACACTTATTCCTAAGAAGTGCCTGAAATTATGGCTGATAATAGTTATCAACTATAATTTCAGAAAGTAGCCTTAAGCTTCACGTCGTACTATACAGACACGGCATAAAAAAGCCGGAACCTTTCGGACCCGGCTTTTTAAAAATAACAGCCAAAATTATTGCAGATTCGCGTCTTCTTTACTGTTGAAGGTATCGCCCTGATTTATATCGCCGGTTTTAAATCCCTTCGAGAACCAGTACACCCGCTGTGCTGAAGTTCCGTGGGTAAAGGCATCGGGTACTACAGTGCCGCGGGTCTCCTTCTGGATCCGGTCGTCACCAATGGCGTTGGCCGCCGTAAGCGCACTTTCAATATCATTCTTATCAAGCTCAATGCTCTGTCCCTGTGCATGATTTGCCCAGACACCGGCAAAAAAATCGGCTTGTAATTCGAGACGTACAGATAGTCGGTTTTGATCCCGCTCTCCCAGTCGTCCGCGGAGCTGGTCTACCTTATCCATAATACCCAGTTGTTTCTGGACATGGTGTCCTATTTCATGGGCAATAACGTAGGCCATCGCGAAGTCGCCCGGTGCATTAAACCGTTCGCGTAATTCATCGTAAAATGACAAGTCGATGTACACCTTCTGATCGGAGGGGCAATAAAACGGGCCCATTGCTTCCTGAGCCGTACCACAGCCCGATGAGGTTGAATTACGAAACATCACCAGCGTTGGTTTTTGGTACTGCGACCCTTGATCGGCAAACATTTTTGTCCAGACATCTTCTGTACTGGCCAATGTTTTTCGGGTAAATGCCGCTGCCTGATCGTCGGCCTGCTGATCAGCAGGCCCCTGCGACGTGGCTTGGTTGGACGAACTTTGGTTCAAAATTTCTGACGGGTCGCCCCCCAGCAGCATGACAATTACGGCTATGACAACCGTGCCAATGCCACCACCAACGAGTAGTCCACCGCCACCGCTTCCCCGGCGATCGTCGACATTATCACTTTCACGTCCTCCTAACCAACGCATGATTTCCTTCAGTTAATAAATGGTGATTATACAACTTTGTCTTCTAATGGCAAGATTACTGTTTCTAACGCTGAAATGTTTCATCTTCCCCCAATTATTCATCGGGGCTTAGCTCGTTCGTACTGCACAGGCCACTGTACGTCGTCGCCTAACGCATGAGCGGCATGCAATGGAAAATAGGGATCACGCAGAAATTCACGGGCAAATAGAATCAAATCAGCTTGTCCGTTCGTCAAGATTGCATCAGCCTGTTCGGCCGTCGTGATCAGACCAACGGCAGCTGTGGTGATTCCGGTTTCCTGTTTGATACGTTCGGCAAATTCTACCTGATAACTAGGGCCAACCGGAATTTTCGCACGGGCGACGTTACCACCCGTCGAGCAGTCGATCACGTCTACACCTTTATTTTTAAGAATACCCGCTAGCCGTACCGAATCATCAATTGTCCAGCCACCTTCGGTCCATTCGGTCGCCGATATGCGCACAAACAGCGGTAAATCTTGTGGCCATACCGTTTGTACGCGTTCGATTATTTCCAGCAACAACCGAATACGATTCTCAAAAGAGCCACCGTACTCATCGGTGCGCTGATTACTCAACGGCGACAGAAATTGATGCAGTAAATAACCGTGGGCCGCGTGAAGTTCAATAACCTGAAAACCAGCTGCTAATGAGCGCTGAGTGGCCGACACAAAATCTGCCCGTACTTTTTCAAGCCCCTCCGTGGTTAGCGATAATGGTTCAGGCTCTTCGTCAGTAAACGGAATGGCGCTGGGAGCTACCGTTTGCCACCCATTTCCCTCGGTCGGGAAAATTGCCGAGCCTCCCTCCCACGGCCGACGATGACTGGCTTTACGACCAGCGTGCGCTAGTTGAATGCCAGCAATTGACCCATTTTGCTGGATAAACTGGGTGATCCGTTTTAGACCAGAAACATGCTCATCTTTCCAGATACCCAAGTCGTCAGGCGAAATACGTCCCTCTGGCGATACGGCCGTTGCTTCCGTTATAATCAGGCCAGCGCCCCCAACAGCCCGGCTACCCAAATGCACAAGATGCCAGTCGGTCGAAAATCCGTCTTCGCTGGAATACTGGCACATAGGCGAAACAACAATACGATTTTTAAGCTGAATACTACGGATGAAAAGCGGAGAAAAAAGAGCAGACATAATTTTTATTAAGACATTATCAACGGTAAACAATCGATTCTGGAATACAGTTAAATCAATCCAACTAAAACCTCAACAGCAATGGCAAACGATTCGAAAATTGACCGGCGAGACGATGTTAAACCAACCGAGGGTGAACATAAATATGGTGATGTTGACTTTGCGGATCAAACCAACAAAAAATACCCTATTGATACGCCGGAACACGTTCGGGCTGCGTGGAATTATATTAATCATAAAGACAATGCAGCGAAATACGATACCGATGAAGTGGCTGTAATTAAAGATCGGATCAAGGAAGCAGCGAGAAAACACGATGTAACTATTGGAGACGATTGACCCAGGCAGACACTATAGTCTAAACGCCAGAAGGCCCGGTTTATACAAACCGGGCCTTCTGGCGTTTAGCGTTTATCGCTTACTTATATTTTCTCTTTCACGACTTTAACGTCTTTCTTGGCGCGGTCTTTCATTAACTCGCCTTCCTGTTTCATGTGCTCTTTACGATGCGCTTTAAGAGACTCTTTATCGCCAGTTGCCTTGTCGGCTTCACGAGCCACTTTGTTGGCCTTTATAGCGGCTTTGTCAGCAGCTACTTCACCTTTGGCTTCAACAACGTCGGCTTTCTTCTTTAGTTTACCGTCTTGAGCCTGTGCAACAGTTAGTGTTAAGGCAAGAGCAGCAAAAACAACAAGTACTTTTTTCATGACGTAATGTGGGTACAAACCCGTTAGTGAGTGATTAATCAATTGAACCTGCGGGCTACTAACCGTACAGATTTATAGTAGATAACAAAGGGCAGACAATCTTGTTTAGATTCAGCGAATTATTCGTGTAGAGTTTCATTATTACGCTCGGCCGCCTGGTCGGTAAGGGTAGTTAGCACTGACTTTGATAGCTCGGTTTCGCTCTCTTTTCCAGTGGTTCGTTGTTCACCAATACCACCGGGCGCAGGCAACATTCTATTGACAACAGCCATTGTCTCAGCGATCAGATTTGGCGCTAACCCCTGAAGCGCAATGCCAACCCTAGCTGATAATGTAATAATTCGTTCGGCTTCTCCGTACCGGCAGGCATCAATAATTTCGCGGGCTGCTTCGGTCGAATTAATCGTAAAAAATGGCAATGAATCACTGATTTTAAAAGCGGCATATTCCTTTTCATTCTGGCCTTTAAAAATAGCATTTCGCGGGCTACCCGTCCGCATCAGACCGGGGCAAATTGTCGTGACATAAATTCCATCTTTCTGCAGCTCAGCCCTCAACCCTTCCGAAAAACCTACAAGCGTAAATTTGCTGGTCGAATAGGGTAATAGATGAGGCACCGCCAGCTTGCCGCCAATAGAGGCAATATTTACAATGCGACATGGCCTGGATGTGCCTGAGGCTGAAGTGTCAGCAGTAGGTTTAGCTCTGTGCCTGGCCAGCATTTGGGGCAACACGGCATTAATCATGTAAAAAGCTCCCCAGAAATGAGTGTCCATCGCTTCCCGAAAATCATCTTCAGTAGCGTGCTCATAAGGTGTTACGATAATAGTACCAGCATTATTGATAAGCACATCAACCGGGCCAATAGCTTGCCGAACGTTTTCGACAAAATGTTCGACCTGAACTTTGTCTGTAACATCGCAAACCTGGGCATAGACAGAGATGCCAAATTGCTCTAACTCAGCCTGAGCATTGCCGAGTTCGTCTGCATTACGGGCGCAAATTGCCAGATTTGCGCCTTCCTTTGCTAACAACCTGGCCAGTTCGAGACCCAACCCCCGGGAGCCACCAGTAATGAGTACTGTTTTGTCGCGAAAATCAATTTTACGTTTTTGAGCTAACGTTGCTTTGATGGCCGTCCACGCGCCTATACCGGCCAATCCCCACAACAGGGCTTTAGTTTGAATTGAAACACTCATGGCTAATTCGTATCGTTGAATTAAGATAACCGCCGTTCTGCGGGAAGGTTATCAACTGAGAATAACATTCCGAATGATTTGAATAACAGTACATTTGTTTGGATATTTACGAAATTAACTATTTGGACACTAATTAATATAATAAAAGATATGAAGCATATTCTTCCTGCTATTCTGGTTTTTTATCTTTTTTTCATTACCCAGACGGTTGTTTGGAGTCAGTGTGCACCGGCTCTTCCTAGTTGCGCTGGCTGTACAAACCTTACAGGAAGCAATCTGAATATTAGCTCCGGTACATATTGCGTTACCGGCTCGATAAGTAACTTAAATCTGAGTGGAACGGCCATAATTTGTGTATCAGGTGCTGGCCAAATTAATGGTGGGAATATTAATGGAGGCACTCTTATCTACAATGGCAGTACGGCTTCCAATCCGCTGAATGTTAATATTGGCGGAGGCACCTTACGGGTTCGAAGCAGCATTACCCTAACCAATCTTACATCCATTAATGGGTCGTCGACGGTTGTTGTCGAAAATGCGGCCACACTTACGGTTAGTAACTTAGATGTAAATGGCAAACTGTATATAGACACGGGTTCGACGCTGTATGTAAATGGCGCTTTTGGTGTAAACGGTGGTGGTGCCGTATGTCTCAATAATGGAATTGTCAATACAAATACGTTTACTAAAAACGATCAGCTTAACTCTACCACAACCACCAGCAAAGGTTGTTTCGCCATTCGTTCCAGCGTTAGTAACTTCAATCAGGTGCTAACAAACAGCAGCAGTGTTTTTGTCTGTCTGCCGGGTGCAGTCCCAAGTCCTAACAAATTAGGCAGCGCAACGGTCAATCCTAACTGCTCAAATACATCGGCCGATGGTGGTTGTCTTGCGGCATTACCGGTGCGGTTGGTTTCCTTTCAGGCCCAGTCATTTGGGGAGGGCGTACGGCTAAACTGGACCAGTTCGTTTGAGCAGAATTTCGATTATTATCAGGTCGAGCGCAGTTCAGATGCTGTTGGCTTTGAAGCAGTAAGCCCTCATATTACCTCGTCAAAAGAGCAAACAAGTACCCGCCAGTATGAATGGACGGACATTAACGCCCGAATTGGCACGTTTTATTATCGCTTGAAACAGGTTGATTTGGATAATAGCTACACCTATTCCAAAATTGTTGGTGTTGTTTTCAGTAACGATGATAAAGCAGCTACGATAACGCCAAATCCATTTTCGGAGGAGTTGAGCGTTACGCTGAATACGCCCGCTATTGGAACGTATACGATTGAGGTTTACTCAGCCACCGGTAAGCTCCAAGCATCGGTAACGGGCGAGAAAAATGAGTCGATTATCACCCGAGCAATAGCCACGAATAGTCTCCCAGCGGGTTTCTACTTTGCGAATATTCACATTGGTGATCAGCACTTTATGCGCAAGGTGATCAAGCAATAACACGCAGAAACGCACGATAACGTTCAATTTCGATACCAATTGCATTACCCTGCGTGTCGGCTAAAGGTGTAATGAAACTAGTATCAACAAAAACCCGGTCTTTTTTAATTGTGCGTTTCCATGTACCAATTACCTGACCACCACTCACTATAACCGGCTTAAATATACCGTTACCAGCACTTACAATCTGGCTAAAATCTACTGTGCCCAGTGCTGCACGTCGATCTTTATAGGCAACCAGATACTCATCGAATGATGGCAATAAATAAACATTTGCCAATGGCTCATTCAGGTCAATTGTTGGCGGGATCATCCAGTAAGACTGCCCATTTATTACTTCTTGCAAAAGGCTGGATTTGACTAGCTCAAGTCCAGCCTTTGCATCGGCAACTGTCAACCCCGACCACCACACAAAATCGGCTATCGTGGCCGGTCCATGACTCCTGAAATAACGCATTGTCAATTCGGCCAGCGCTTCGCTATGATCTACGGTATTGGTGATGGGAGTCCACTCATCCAGCAGCGTATAGGTAAATTCTTTACCACGTCGGCAACCGCAGCAAATTACCCCGTCGATAGCCGCCCGCACCAATACAAGATTCAGACGCAAATCGTGGGTGAGAATACCGCCCTGCTCCAACGCAGCTTTTAGTTCAGGACGTGTTAGTTCTTTGCCACCCTGCAAAGCATGCGTCATTATGGCCTGGCTTTTTAACAGCAACGTCTCGTTCAGATCAAGTTTTCGGCAATGGGTGCCTGTTATCCTATGCAGTCGGGGCCTTAGTAACGTCAGCATCCAACGAACATCCTCGGCAGCAATCATATGTAACGTACCCCGAAATGCCCAGGTGCGAACAATTGACCGATCGGCAATGGCCTGTTCAATAAGCACATCCGTAGCGCCCGGCAACCGAAGACCAATTGCCCATTTGGCAGCCAGGTAATCCTGTGCCTGCATCGCCCCAAACCAGGAGACAATTTCGGCAGGCTTTGTACATGTCGACTCACTAATTTTCTGACTTAAGAGTCGTTGCCTGACGATTACTGAATTAGTCATAGATGTGGAGTTCAAGGCTGATTTTACGTCGGTTATACGAGCCATAGATCATAAAATTTTGTAGGCCAAAATAACACCAACCCAATGACAGCCTTCTGTCAGTAGAGAAGCGACATTCGTGTTTTGCGACCATTAGCAGTATCCACACCTTAATGCTTGGCTTTATGGAGTTAAAAGGCAAACCCAATCTATGAAGTTTTATACCTCTCTGCTCGCTACACTCATTTTGACAATTAAGTTGGTGTTGGCGCAACCCATTACGTCTACCGTATATGCGTGGGCACAAGCGCCAGTGGTAAAGAAAGCTAATTCTGAACAGAGAGCTATTCTCGAAGGCACTTCGACAGACTTTCAACACATTGAAATTCACGCAACAACGCTGCCTCCACACCAGGCTCCGCATCCAGCTCATACCCACGAAGACGAAGAATTAATTATCATAAAAGAAGGGAAATTAACCGTAACTATTGCCGGAAAAACGAAAACGCTGGGCGCCGGAAGCATTGCACTAATGATGCCGGGCGACGAACACGGTTTCGACAATAAAGAAGATTCTCCGGCTACTTATTATGTGATGCGGTATGCCTCCACAGAACCTAAAGATATAGAAAGGGGTAAAAAAGCCGGTGGTTCTTTTTGGGTTGACTGGAACGATGTTGCCTTTCAACCACATGACAAAGGCGGTATTCGGCGGATGTTTGACCGCGCAACAGCCATGACGAAACGCTTTGAGATGCACGTAACAACGCTTAATAATGGTTTATGGAGTCACCCACCACACACGCACCGAGCCGCCGAAATTCTGCTAATGATGGACAATTCAGCTCAGGAAAGTATAAATGGCAAACTTATCCCGGCCACAGTCGGCGATCTTATATTTCTGGAATCCAATGTTCCGCACGCCATCCAAAATACCAGTAAGGGAGCCTGCACCTACTTCGCGTTTCAGTTTGAGTAATTTCACGTCAAATGAATCTTGATGGCAGAAAAATGCGCCATTCCTGCGGTGGGCAGGAATGGCGCATTTTTAGATAATAAACTAAATTTCAAGCGTTTGTGCTACGCATTTTTATCAAGCCAGGCCAAAATATAATCTGCGTCTTCCTTCCATGTCGGTTGGCCTACGACAAAGTGATTGCGGCCTTCAAACTCTTTATAATCCACCACAGAACCACTGTTTTTATAAGCCTCGAAATTACGATTATTAAGATGGGCTGGTATAATATTGTCGATGCTGCCCGAGGTGAGTAATAAGGGAGGGTGCGGTTTTTCAAAGTCTACATGAGCGGCACTGGTTAACCCACCTCTGGCCACGTTTTTCGATTCTGGAATTGTGTTGGCCTCATAAGCCGCTTGCTGCTCTTCCAGCGGCATCTCATTAACGAATGCATATTGCCAATCTTCGAATGACATCAGATACGTTGCGTCGAGCGACGTAAACAACCCAAGTGATTTCCAGCCAGCTTTCAGAAACGAGAACTCGTAGGGGAACACACCCTGTGGCGGAACGGAGTGAATGGCGACTCCGGCGGCTGCTAGGTCCTGATTTACAATAATTTGTGTAATTAACCCTCCCAATGAATGCCCGATGACAATTGGCTTTTCGGGAAACGCCTTCACAATATTCGCATAATGGGTAACCAGCTCATCTAACGTCAAATGGGCCAAGTCGGTATCATTTGGCTGTCTGGCCCGTAGTTCTGCGGCCGTACCGTCTTTGAACGGCCATGCGGGCGCAATTGCCGTGTAGCCTTTGCTTTCAAAATACGCTTTCCATTCATCCCAGCCACTGTTACTAACAAAGGCTCCCGTAACGAACACGACGTTTTTTGTTTTACTGGTTTTCATAATTATATGGTTTATGGTTAAAAAGAAGGAAATGCAATAAAATCATCTATCAATTACCAATAAGGAACCGACAAGGCAAATTTGGTTTCGTCTATTTCAGCGAACGCCTGTAAAGCGTGTCCCAGTAAGTCAAGATCAGTCATAGACTTAGCTGGTCTTTCTCTATACTTCCGTAAAGTTAAAAATACGGTCTAAAGCACAAAACAAGTTTGATTCTTTAGACCGTATCTTACTGATTTTTAGCAAAATAACCCAGCTACTTATAGTCTATGCACCCTGTATATAAGCGCAAGGGTAGATTATAAGTACAGGTTATTTTCAGCCCGCTACTTTGCACCCACAAATTTTAGCAAGTCGCGATAGATAATATTATTTTTCCAGAATAACTGTGTCACCATCCCGATGTGTTTCTTGCCGGCCAAGACAGTAAATTCATGGGTTACACCGAGTTCCTGAAGACGCTTGTTGAACCGTTGAGTGCTGTTGGCAATGCTGGGATATGTGCGCCCACCGGCATAAACCAGCATGGGCGGATTGCCAGCGCCAACGTAATACATCGGCGACACAGCACGCCAACTAGCCGGGCTTTTCCCAAATGGGATTAGGTATTGTTCATCGTTGGAATACTCCATTTTGGTCAGATAATCGAACATATCCAATCCGGCCGGATCATCGAGAATAGCGCCTTTTACGGGATTTTTGGCCAATCCGATTTTTGTAAATAATTCGTTATCGGTAGCCAGCAAAGCCGCCAGTCCACCGCCCGCCGAATGGCCCATCACAAAAATTCGGGCCGGATCTCCGCCATATTCTGAAATATGTTGTGCTGTCCAGCGTACCGCCTGCGCGCAATCATTGGCCATAGCCGGTACCAGTACGGCGGGGGCGAGTCGATAGTTGATAATTACGGCAACAACGCCTTGTTTAGCCAGCCGCCGACCAATAAACGCATAGAGATTTTTGTTACCGCTGTTCCAGTTGCCGCCATGAATAAAGACCACAACGGGCCGTCCGGCACCGGCTGATGATTCTCGTGGTGCGTATACATCCAGCAAATGCCGTTCAGCGTCAACACCAGAACCATTCGCTACATAGGGAACGTCTTTCATACGGCGGCTGGGCCGAGCCATTGCACACTCGTTTATGAACATCAGTACTACAATCAGAACGAGTAGTGCACACGGAATTTGCCAGAGAAGTCGGAGACAGAACATTAGTGGAAACCTCATCATAGGGGAATTTGAATCAGTGGAAAAGGTCTACTGATTTCAATACATACAATAAACACAAGCTTACAGATTGCACTTAAGTTTATTATGCACCGATCAATACTATACCGGTTTAAGTGCACAAGTTTACCGGGCAATTAGTTATTGATCATTGATTAAGCCTGCATCTTCTTCTTATTACCGCAGTATACAAACTTAGTGATAGGCAAGATTACCGCGCTTTAGTATATTTATGAACTAGCGGCACTACATTTCTCAACCTCTAACCGGCAGACAGAATAAATACCGTTAACCTTTACTTTCACTTCCTCAAATCATGAAAATTCTATCCTTAATCGGTCTACTTCTTTGCGTTCAATTCCTTGTCTATGCCCAAAAACCAAGAGCGAGGGATATTGGCATTCCTTTTGACGGAACCACCGGCACGTTCAACGCGATAACCGATGTGAAAGGTGTAGAAGTTGGGTACAGTACAATCATTTCCGGGCAAGGCAAAAATGTGTTAGGCAAAGGCCCTGTCCGAACGGGGGTTACCGCTATTTTGCCAAGAGGGAAAACCAATAATCCGGTTTTTGCAAACTGGTATTCATTGAATGGAAATGGCGAAATGACCGGCACAACCTGGATAACAGAGTCGGGATTTCTGGAAACGCCCATCATGATAACCAATACCAATAGCGTGGGTGTTGTGCGGGATGCAGTGTTGAAATGGTTTGTCGAAAAGCATTGGTACAAAGAGAATTTCTGGTACACTTACCCGGTTGTGGCCGAAACATACGACGGCTTTTTAAATGATATTTACGGCTTTCATGTTAAAGAAAACAACGCGTATGAAGCTTTGAATAGTGCAACCACCGGGCTCCTGAAAGAAGGTAATGTTGGGGGCGGCACCGGTATGATGTGTTTGGGCTTTAAAGGCGGTACCGGCACCTCATCGAGGGTTATAAAAATAAAAGATTCGACGTTTACGGTTGGCGTGCTGGTGCAGTCGAATTTTGGAGCTAAACGAAATTTGACCATTGCCGGAGTGCCCGTTGGCAAGGAGCTAAAAGACACATTAAATTCTGTATTAAACGCCCCACCGGTCCATTACAGGCAGGAAGGCGACGGCTCCATAATCGTAGTCGTTGCCACTGATGCGCCCTTGTTACCGCACCAGTTAAAACGAATAGCGGCCAGAGTTCCCATTGGCGTGGGCAAAGTTGGCGGACGCGGGGAAAATGGCTCCGGGGATATATTCATTGCCTTTTCCACGGCCAATGCTTCTGCTTTTCAACGAGAAAAATTCTCGAAGGTTGATGAGTTGCCAAATGATTTAATTAATCCTCTGTTCGAGGCAACTGTTCAGGCGGTTGAAGAAGCCATTATTAATGCCATGGTAGCCGCCGAAACAACGGAAGGGATAAACGGCAATAAGGCGTACGCGCTCCCGCATAAGCTGGTTATTGACGTATTGAAAAGGTACAATCGGGTAAAATAAGCTATGTGAACTAGTGTAGTGTGGCGTCAGGTTTGAGAACCTGACACCACACTACACTAATCCCAACATTCCATAATCAGCAAATCGCCGGTTTCAGCCTGGATGCGGACAAACCCATCCTGAGCGGCTTCGTTGCTACTGCTGGTGCGGTAACCAAGCGTCAGCGTTTCATCTTGAAGATTGTATTTCAGCCCCTCCGATGTAAAACCAGTTACGGTTCCGACAGGAATCAATGAAATAGGCGTTCCGGCTTCGTACCACTTCTCGAATTGCCCGACGAGGGGAAAAATTTTGGAATGGTCATCAATCATCACGATGCGAATCTGGTCTTTGTACCGAACAATATTCGTCATATTCGTCAGACTATGGTCGGCCCGGCGACCGGTGGCCCAAACAATATTTACGGCAGGAAAACCCTGTTCAATAAGATACTCAATGCCCTTGTCGAGGTCGGTTTTGTCCTGATCGGGTGTATGCACAATCGTCAATGGGTATTGCTGCGCCCGAATCGCATCGAGGTCTAAATCCCGGTCGAAGTCGCCAAGCAACACATCGACTTTAATGTCCAGATCGAGCACTCGCCAGATAGCGCTATCGAGCACAACTACCGTTGGACTCCACTCCAGAAGTTGACCCAATAAGTCGAAATTACAGGCTTCGCCGTTGGCAATCAGCAGGGCCGGTTCCTGTTTCTCGCGGACAATATGATGAGATGACATAATGGGCCAAAGATAAATCGGCAAGTCGTACCAATACTGATTAATTTTACAGCTAGTAACGAACATTCATCATTTTGCAACGAGTTCTCCGTTTTCTAACCTTACCCCGATTACTGGGGTTATTCGTGGTTCTTTTCTGCCTGGTAGCCGTTCAGAACTATCTCCTTGGCTTCGGCAATTACAACAATTACCTGATGTTTGCGCGGCCATTCCATAACCTGCTTTTAGACAAAAGCATTTACGGATTACACCCCAATCTCTACGACGACAACTATAAATACAGCCCGACGTTTGCCTGGCTGATGGGGCCATTTTATTACCTGCCTGACCTGGTAGGCATGATTCTCTGGAATTTACTGAACACCCTGGTACTGCTGGCCGGTGTCTGGTTTTATTTATCCGACGAAAAAGATCCCGCCCGACAACGGCGGGCGGCCCTGCTTATTATTATCCTGGAAGCGCTCATTACAGCTCAGAATCTGCAAAGTAATAACTTCATTGTGGGGGCCATGTTGCTGGGATTGTATCACCTGCGTAATGAGCGGGTTTGGCAGGCGGCTTTTTTCTTCGTGCTTTGCTTATTTATCAAATTCTACGGGGTGGCCGCAGCGGGTTTCTTCCTCTTCTATCCGAAAAAGCCGCAATTTATTCTGGCGATGGTTGGCTGGACAATCCTATTTGCTATTCTTCCCTTAACGATGATTCCGCTTGATCACCTGCTGGCGGAGTACCGTGAGTGGTTTAGTGTTATCGTTGTCAGTAAATTAGGCTTGCAGGTATCGGTGATGGGTATTGCGCAAGCGTGGTTTGGCATGGCCAAAACAGACGGCAATTATCGAGTTATCGAAGTGATTGGAGCCACTTTGTTTTTGTTGCCTTTTCTGCGATTTGGGCTTTGGCAGGATCGGTTGTTTCAACGACGCATGGTGGCCTATTTCCTCTTGTTTATGATCGTGTTTAACAAGATGGCTGAGTCGCCAACCTATGTGCTGGCCGTTACGGGCGTGGCTTTGTGGTGGGTTACGCTTGATGCGCCCACCCGACTGGACAAGATTCTGCTGGCGTTAGTAATCATATTTACGTCGCTCTCGCCTACGGATATTTTCCCGCAAGTTGTTCAGAAACAATTCTTCCAGCCGTATAATATCAAAGCGCTGCCGTGTCTGTTCGTTTGGGCGCGGGTGCAGTATCAAATCTGGACACAACCGATTACCACCAGGCATCAGCTACAGCCCACTTTGTAAGATTTTCTCAATATCTGCCGGGCTATCCACGCTTGGCGTCTGGTACTTTGTCGCGACCAATTTAATTCGATAACCCGCTTCTATCCAGCGCAGTTGCTCTAATGATTCGGCCAATTCGAGTGGCGAGGGCGGTAATTGAGTAATTTTTTCGAGTACATCGGCGCGATACGCATACAACCCAACATGACGGTGGTAGGCATGCTGTTTGTGCCATTGATCGGGCTCAATTCCCCATAGATACGGAACCGCTGACCGGCTAAAGTACAACGCTTCGTTTTGTTCGTTTATAACAATCTTGGCTTCTTTAGGATCATGCAACATCTGGGCAGAATCGACCGTAGCCATTTGGGTTGCCAGTTCAATTGTTCCATCCAGGATGGTAGCTAACTCGTCAATCTGGGCGGGATCAATAAAGGGTTCGTCGCCCTGAATATTAAGTACATAATCAGACGAACTTCCAGAAATTAGTCCATCGGCCACAAGACGATCATAGGCTTCCCAACACCGGTCGGTACCGCTTGGATGATCGGAACGCGTCATAACCACTTCAGCACCAATCCGGCGCACCGCTTCGGCAATGCGATCATCGTCTGTGGCTACGACGACCATTGATAAAGATTTCGCCTGATTCGCCTGTTCAATCACCCGCTGAATCATGGATTTTCCACCAATGTCGGCCAGTGGTTTACCAGGGAAACGTGTCGAGCCGTAGCGAGCGGGTATTATGCCAATTATCATGTTGTTGTCTAATTTCGGATCAAACAGGCTCTGACTATTTTATCCTTTAATTAATTTTCTGTTCCGGCCCGTCTTTTCCCACTGTCCAATACGTTGGTTCGATGGCCTGCCGTTGCTGATAATATTGGTCATAAACAGGCTGATAACGCAGCCGCTCATCCATAACCGAATCGAACTGCCCCAACAAACCCAATAGTAGTTCGCAACTTTCACGTACGGCAAACTGCCCGCTCTGACTGCCCGTAACATAATCGACAAAGCCATTCTTAACAACGTAATTTGTAAATAATGGGTTGGCATTCCTGCGAATCATAATTCGAACACCAGCAACTTCAGCCACGGAGAGGTCGAGCGCATCGTCGAAGAAAAACGCAACCTCCTGGGGCTGCAACTTATGCCGATCCAGGAAATGGTGAAGTACGTCGATCTTGTGCTTAGCCTGCGAATAATACGACTGAAAGTGTTCACGCCGAACGAGTGTTTCAGCCAGGTCATTTGTCACGCCCGTAATAACAGCGGCAGCAGGAAGTTGACCGTCGTGTTGCATCCAGAGCCCGAAACGAAGCAAATTCGTGCCCATCGAATCTACCTCATTGAACGAACTGCTGCCTGCTTCGGTCTTAGTGCCATCATTAAACACGCCATCCCAATCGAATACAATGGCACGTACAGCTTTGAGTTTTTCAGCTAATGTATCAACAGGTGTGATAAACTGCCCGCCAAGGGCGGAGAAGGTTTGTTCTATCATTTTAATGTAAAATGAACAATGTGTAATGGACAATGTATAATAGAAGCTGAGAGGCAATCATTATGCATTGTCCATCACACATTGTTCATTCCTTTACGCCAATTCTGGCAATGTATTACGGTATTTTACTTCAACCGCATGAATTTCGAGCAGGGGCTTCAAAAACTCCTCCAGGTAGCGAATATCCAACTGGCTAGCGGCATCGCAAAGCGCTTCGGATGGGCAGGTGTGTGTTTCAACAAACAGGCCATCGACACCCGCAGCTACACCCGCACGGGCCAGCACAGGCAAGTATTCACGTGCGCCACCTTTTGCATCGGCAGACGGAATACCGTATTTACGGATAGCGTGGGTTACGTCGAATACAACCGGATAGTTGGTGCGCGCCATGTGATAGAAAGCACGCGGATCAACCACCAAGTCATTGTAGCCGAATGTGTAGCCGCGCTCGGTCAGAATGATCTGATCATTACCCGAATCCTCAATTTTTTTGACCGGGTGCTTCATGTTTTCCGGAGCCAGAAACTGTCCGTGTTTCACATTAACCACCTTTCCCGTTTTGGCAGCCGCCACAACCAGCATGGTTTGCATACATAGGTAAGCTGGAATTTGCAAAATGTCGACTACTTCAGCAACGGGAGCGCACTGATCAGGATAATGCACATCGGTCAGTAATGGGAAGCCAAATTGCTCCTTCACTTTAGCCAGAATCTTCATCCCTTTTTCGATACCCGGTCCAATGTAATACGTCAGGCTGGAACGGTTATCCTTCTGAAAGGATGACTTATAAATAATTTTGATGCCCATGCGCTCCTGAATTTCCCGGAGTTGCTCGGTAACGGTCATCATAATTTTTTCGTCTTCAATAACACCTGGACCGCTGATGAGAAATAACTCATCCGATCCACAGTCGATATCGCCAACGCGAACAATTTTCTGAGACATTACTTTGTCGTTTTAAGTGAGTTGGCTATCATCCTTCTGGCGTTGAAAGGAATTAAGCAAGATTAATCCGGCACCCAACATGACCGACACATCAGCCATATTGAAGATGCCCGTTTGAAAAATACCGAAACTGATGTGTAGAAAATCCGTTACGGAACCGTACGCCAGTCGGTCGATGATATTGCCAATTCCACCACCAATTATAAAAGACGCGCCAATAACAAACAACCGGGGCGTGTTGAACCGAAACAGGAGATACCCAAAGCCCAGAACGATAGCCATAAGGGGTACGATCAGCAACAATATATTCTTGAGAATTGGCGGTAATGATTCGCCCAGACTTAAGAAAGCGCCTGTGTTTTCGACCTTAGTAACAGTTAAGTGATTGGCTAAAAGCGTTATATTTTCGCCATAATTCACCTTTTCCCGCACTATATTTTTTGATACCTGGTCACACCCAATATTCACCGATACAGTGAATATTATAACTAAAATTCTAATTAAATTTCGCATTGGCTGGTATCAGAAAATACGTTTATTTATAATCTGCGGAACAGACCTTTCAGCAGGTCAATCGTAATAACGTCCTGCCAATTATCGCCGATGGCGTGTAACCACATATGCGGCAGATTGTACGAAACATGCGCCATCTGCGTGATGGTATCGTCACTCCATTCGTTTGACAAACCTTGCGGCAAATCAATCTGGTGGTACGCTACCATTTCCTTAAACTCAGCCACGCCCTCAGGATAATAGTCGCCGAGGTGATTCATGATCAGACAATTGGCGTAACAATGGCGAGTTCCCAAAATCTTCGACAGCCCGTAGCTGATGGCGTGGCAAACGCCCACTTCGGAGTAGGTCAGGCTCAACCCGCCCATCATCGACGCCACCATTAATTTATCGTCGTTTTCGGCTGTCTGACCAGAGTTTTCACCCAGATATACTTCCCGGCAGAGTTTCATGGCCTGCTCAGCGTAAGCGTGCGAATAGGCATTGTTCATCCGCCCGTTCTCCGACTCAATGCAGTGAATGTAGGTATCCATGCCGGTGTAAAACCACCAGTTACGGGGTACGCTGGCAATCAGATCGGGGTCAAGTACGATTTGGTTAAATACTGTCCATTCGCACTTGAGACCCAGTTTTTTAACCGGCCCGGTTAGCACGGCAGTCATCGAAACCTCGGCACCAGTTCCAGAAATGGTTGGTACGCCAACGTGGTAAACGCCCGGCTTTTTAATAAGATTCAAGCCCTGATAAAGTGTCGAAGAACCCTCGTTCGTTAACATCAGCGACAACGCTTTGGCGATGTCCATAATGCTGCCGCCCCCGATCCCCACAACACCCGATGGCAAGCCTTTTTTAGCCAGAATTTCGTCGCGAAGTTGATCGATTTGGTCAGTTGTGGGTTCGTGTTCTTCAACGCTGATATAATACGTTAAATCTTCAGGATGAACCGGAACCTGACCTTCGAGGGATTTTCCTTTGAAATAATTATCGACAAGAAAGACAAAATAGCCTTCGTTATCGACCCGGCGCGGAGCCAGAATTTCGTCGAGTTGAGAAAAGCTTCCCCGACCGAAAACTGTCTTTTCAACGCCTTTGAAGTTTTTATGCGTGGTTTTTGTTGGTGTTGCTACCATTGTAGTGTTAAGCCATAATGGCTGAAAAATTGGTCTTTTGTCGCAATGGTTAAATTCTCGGATAAAGCTTGCGCAATAATCAAACGATCGAATGGATCCTTGTGATGATATGGTAACTTCTGCAAGTGCAGTAAATGTGCCAACTCAATTGGTATTACCCAAAATTGATTCCGCTCCAAAAAATCGAATAATTCTGTTATTGGTCTACCAATTTCCAGTTTACCTAAACTAACATTAATCGTTATTTCCCACAAACTTGCGACGCTAACGTAACAAGTATTTGCGGGATTACGAATAAATTCTTTGAGACTGACGGGTAACGCTTCATCTCCCCCATAGAACCAGAGTAATGCGTGTGTATCAAGTAAGAGCCGCATTACATATACTCAGTAAAGTCTTCTAATGGAGCGTCGAAATCTTCCGCCAGCCTTACTTTCCCTTTTGCGTAGCCAAATTCACGTTCTGTAAGCTTTGTTTCCCGTTGTGTTTTCGTCCGTAAAAAAGCGACAAAGTCTTCAACCTCCTGCCGTAATTCGGGAGGTAAGGCTGTTATTTCAGTTAGTAAGGCTGTCGTTGACAT
>CAXVWN010000354.1:0-4014 GCA_964263725.1 Spirosoma sp. | reverse complement strand
GCCCGGCGCTTTGGCGACTATGTTGACCGAGGGATAATTAAAGCTTTCGACATTAACCACATTTGTAAACTGCTGACCCAGAATAGCCGCACTATCGGGGGCGTTTCTGCCAATCATTTCGGCGTTCAACACGGCCACAATTGATCCTTTCGGTACCGTTGGATGGTCTACGAAGTAGCGAGAACCCAACAGACCGCGTTCTTCGGCTCCGTGAAAAACAATTAGCGCCGACCGCTTACCGGGTTTATGTGCAAATGCCCGACCGATGGCCATTGTCGCCACGCAACCGCTGGCATTATCGTCGGCTCCGTTCCAGATCGAATCACCGGCAACAGCCCGCCGAACGCCATCGTGGTCCTGGTGCGTGCTGAATAAAACATACTCGTTTTTGAGAGTTGGGTCGGTGCCCGGCGCTTTGGCGACTATGTTGACCGAGGGATAATTAAAGCTTTCGACATTAACCACATTTGTAAACTGCTGACCCGGTTGTTTGATCCACTCCAGCGCACTCGCCGGAAGCCAAACGGTAGGAGCCTGCGAAAAAACACGGGTATTGGCACCGCCCGGCAAATCGTAGCGACCCCGTTCGAGACCGGTTGTCCAGCGTTCAAAGTAGGACTGAGCCTGAGAATCCGAAACCCAAAGGACGGCTAATGCGCCCGCTTTCACCAACTCGGCCGCCCGGCGGGTCATTGTACCAAACAAAAAACGTCGATAGCTCAACTCGGCTGGTCCCGTTCCCGAAAACTCCAAAGCCACCGCTTTACCTTTTATATCGACCTTCGCCATGTCTTCAGGCGTTCCTTTGCCCACAAAGACAAGTGGCGCATCGACGGATGCAATGGCCGGAGCCAGAATAAACGCATCCTGGCCGTGAGTAAGTTGGTGAGTACCAATGTTTAATCGGCTGGTTTCGGTGATGCGCGTTCGCTGAATGTGAAAAAATTGGAAGAACGTTCCATCATCGCCAGCGGGTTGCAGTCCCATCGCCCGAAGTTGATCGGCAATCCAAACCGATGCTTTTAGTTCATCGAGCGAGCCGCCTTCCCGACCCCGAAAGTGATCATCGGCCAATGCAAACAGATCGCGTTTGATATCACTTTCTTTAATTGCCGACACCGCATTACTGGTTTTTGCCGCGCTGGTTTTCGACTGACCATTCCCAACAATAGGGGAGAGCAGTACAGGTAAGATGAGCGCAACAGCCAGCAATTGCCGGATTTTCTGATTGTTGATGTAATTCATGTTGTATGTACAGGAAGATAATTGACAAGAGCAAAGCTACGTAGAGACGCAATACCTTGCGTCTGTATGTCCGAAGGTTTTTTGCCTCTTAACAAGAAGATTTTGTCTTCTATCTATATTCTATTTCTGGCTTTAGAAATAATTTATCACTGACGACGAATACAAGCAAAGTATTGCTTCTCTACGGGGTAGGGCCAAATGATAAAACGCTATCTTGGAGGGGTAAATATGCCATTATGAAAAATAATCTCTTCCTCTTTACGATTCTTGTTAGCTTTTGTAGTGCCCAATTACTTTCTGCCCAATCTAAGAAAGCCTCAACTGATCCCATTGCTCGGTATGATGCCTATGTGCAACAGGCCGTTCGGGAGTGGAAGGTGCCGGGCTTAACCGTTACGGTTGTGAAAGATGGGAAGGTGCTATTCAAGAAAGGGTACGGCGTCCGGGTACTCGGCCAGCCTGAAACGGTTGATACACAAACGCTTTTCGCGATGGCTTCGACCACGAAAGCCATGACTGCGGCCTGTCTGGGAATGATGGTGGACGAAGGTAAACTGCGTTGGGATGACCCCGTTACGAATTTTCTGCCCGATTTTCAAGTATACGATCCGGCAGTTACCCGGGAACTGCGGGTGCGGGATTTGCTCATCCACAATACGGGCGTTGGCAATGCCGATGTGCTCTGGGCGGCTATGAAAATACCATCCGACGAAATACTGCATCGGGTGCGGCTCATCAAACCGTCCTACTCCTTTCGGTCGAGTTTCATTTACCAGAACATTATGTACTTAGCGGCTGGTAAAGTGCTGGAGAAAGTTAGCGGCATGCCGTGGGACGTTTTTATTCGTACCCGCATTTTCGAGCCGCTGGGTATGAACCGGACGAAAGCACATTTTGGTGACGTAACCGATACCAACCGAGCCAAACCACATATTGAGATTCGTGATTCGGTGCGGTTCATAAACAGTCGGCAGGAAGAAGAATTGGTCGACGCGGTTGGTCCGGCCGGGTCGGTTTGGACGTGCCCCGACGATGTTTCGGCTTGGATGATTTGCATGCTCGACAGCGCTCGGTACCGCGACGGCGCGCCGAACGTTAAAACGCTGCTTAAACCCGCTACCTGGGCCGAGTTGTTCAAACCACAAACCCTCGTGACCGATGGTGAATTTTATCCGACCCAGCAGCTTACCAAACCTGTCTGGAAAACGTACGGACTGGGTTGGTTTCAACAGGATTATCGGGGCCATCGCATTAATTTCCATACGGGCAGTCTAACCGGAATGGTCGCTATTCATGGGCAGTTGCCCGATCAGAAGGTAGCGGTTTATGTACAGGGTAATCTCGATCATGCTGAACTGCGTCATGCGTTGATGTTCAGGGCGTTCGATGAGTTTGCTCTGGGCTTGAGCCGTGACTGGAGTGCGGAGTTCCAGAAACTCTACGGTGGAATAAAACAAAAAGCAAAGGTGGCCGAGCGAAAAGTGGATAGCACTCGTGTGCTGAACACTAGCCCATCATTGCCTTTAACAGCCTACGTTGGTTCGTATACCGACCCGCTTTATGGCAAGGCCGATGTAACGCTTCGAGACGGCAAACTCTACTTTTCTCTCAACAACCTAATGACCGGCTACCTTACACACTGGAATTTCGACACGTTTCGACTAACCTATGATCAATTCTGGAACGGTAAAGATCCCGTTAGTTTTATGCTCAACACGCAGGGTAAAGTTGCTAAACTAATGGGAGCCGGTCTCGAACTTACCAAAGTACCCGACGGAACGGGCAAGGGCGTAGCCGAACGGTAAGGTGCTTGTCATTAATATTTTACACAATCTGATAAATGACTATGTCTGTGAAATTTTTCTTTTTTTTAGCTTTTATTATCACCTTTTCGGCCAGTGCTCAATCGACTCAGGAACGCGTGCAACAATACCGGAAGACGAAGGAAACGGCCCTGATGGATGAATATCGGGCGTTTCTGTCTATTCCAAACGTCTCTTCGGATTCGGTCAACATTCGTAAAAACGCTGCCTTCATTCTACAAATGATGAAGCAACGGGGCATATCGGGAACGCTGCTCGATGGTCCTACGCCGGGTACTGTACCGGCTGTATTTGGAGAAGTGAAGGTGCCGGGTGCTAAAAAAACAATCGTTTTTTATGCTCATTATGATGGCCAGCCTGTCAATCCTAAACAGTGGGCCGAGGGCTTGCAACCCTTTGCGCCCGTCTTTATTACGGCTCCCATAGAGCAGGGAGGCAAAGTCGTAACGACCTATAAATCGGGTGATCCAATCGACCCAACCTGGCGACTTACGGGCCGGGGAAGTTCCGACGATAAAGCGGGCGTGATGACTATTCTGAACGCCTACGATGCGCTGATAAAGAGTAAAATCACGCCAACGGTTAATTTGAAATTTTTCTTTGAAGGCGAAGAAGAAGTTGGTTCTACGCATTTGGGCGAGATTTTTGATAAACATCGCGACAAACTGACCAGCGATATCTGGATTATTGCTGATGGTCCGCGGCATGTATCAGGGAAGCGGGTTATTCAATTTGGCGTTCGGGGCGATGTAAATATGGACCTGACCGTTTATGGCCCCAAACGTCCGCTTCATAGCGGCAATTATGGCAACTGGGCACCCAATCCGGCTATGCGTTTGGTAAAACTTCTGGCCAGCATGAAAGACGATAACGACCAGGTGCTTATCAAAGGCTTTTATGATGACGTGGTGCCCCTGACGGCCAGCGAAAAGCAGGCATTGGCTAA
>CAXVWN010000353.1:0-16171 GCA_964263725.1 Spirosoma sp. | reverse complement strand
ACGATTCGGTTGGCCGACACGTATTTTGCCTCGAAGCAGGACGAAAATGCGATGCGCTACTACGATCAGGCCATTACCCAGAATGCGCCGGATAAGGATTATGCATCGTATCAGAAAGCAATAATTTTGAGCTATGTTGGTCGTGATACAGAAGCAAAAGCGCAATTTGACCAGGTACAACGGCAGTACCCAAACTCACGTTTTGTCGATGAATCCTTATTCCAGCGAGCGAACGTCGATTTTGAAAAGGGCTCTTATCAGGCTTCTATTCAAGGCTTTACAAAGCTTATTCAGGACAAGCCCAATAGCGCACTCGTGCCAGCCTCCCTGCTAAAACGAGCCATTGCCTACGGAAACCTGCAACAGTATGACCCCGCCGTTGCCGATTACAAACGCATCCTGGATAATTACGGTGACTCCGATCAGGCGCAAAGTGCCCTGCTTGGTATTCAAAATACGCTGAATGACGCTGGTCGGCCGGAAGAGTTTTCGCAAGTGCTGGGCCAGTATAAAAAAGGCAATCCCGGCAGTACAGATGTTGAACGTGTTCAGTTTGAAAACGCCAAGAATATTTATTCAAACGGCAAATATCAACAGGCCATTCAATCGTTTCTGGCCTTCATGCAGGAATATCCAGCGAGTCCCGGCACCAACGAAGCCCGCTATTATCTGGCTGAATCCTATCGGCAAACCGATGATGCGGCCAATGCGCTTCGCTACTACAATTTAGTGATTGCCGATAACAAATCGGATTATCTGGTTCGGGCAGCCACGCGGGCGGCCGAACTGGAATCGAAGCAGAAAAATTACGCCCGCGCTGTTCGTAATTACCAAATCATTATAAGCAGAGCAAGCAGTAAAGCCGAGCAGGTTGCCGCTCAATTGGGTTTGATGGACACTTATTTTGTATTCCCTAAACCCGACTCCGCTGCGGCCATCGCCCGTGAAGTTGTTGTTGGCGGAAACGTGGTATCAGGAGCCCAAAACCGGGCACAGCTCATGCTTGGTAAAGTGGCATTGGGTAAAAGCGATTACAAAACGGCCCAAACAGACTTCGAGAAAACAATTGCTCTGGCAAAAGACATCAACGGAGCTGAAGCGCAGTATTATCTTGGCGACATTCTTTATCGGCAGAAAAAATACAAAGAGTCGGTGGCTATGTTGCTGAAATTCAACGAACAGTTCAGCGATTTTGACTATTGGAAAGGTAAAGCGTTTATTCTGGTTTCGGATAATAACGTCGCGCTGGACGAACCGGCACAAGCTAAAGCCGTTCTGAACTCAATCATCGAAAACTCATCCGACCAGACTATCGTTGCCGAAGCCAAACAAAAGCTGGCCACACTGGAGTCTAAAAATTAATTAAGAATGAAGCGTGGAAAAGACGAATAAGTAACCGCCTTAAAGACGATACGCTTCTTTTCCCACGCTCCATCATTCACACTCTACTATGACTATACGCCCCCTACTCACCTTATCCCTGCTTTGCCTGTCGACTGTGCTTTTCGCGCAACAGCCAGCAAAACCAACCCGTCCGGTTAAAGAAGGCGAAGTGGATAATCAGGAAATTACTGTTGAAAAAAGTCGGAAAATAGACTTGCCGCCTGCCAATCGGATTTTCAATAAAATTCCGTCCAGTAAACCATCGGCTGAACAACGGAAATTAACGTATGAATTTGAAGACCGAAAACTGACCGTCGGCGATCCAAAAATCACGCCCGCAGTACTGGCACCCACCACGACCCAACCCGATGACACGCCCGCTTATAATAACTATGTAAAGCTTGGTGCCGGTAATTACAGTTCGTTTTTGGGAGAAGGTTTTTTCGGCATTAACAACTTATCGAATCTGGCGCTGGAAGGATCCGTTCGGCACCTGTCGTCGGCCATTGGCCCGGTCGATGGTAAGAATTCGGCTCAGAGTGATACACGGATTCGGGTGACCGGGAAATATTTAGCGGACGCATTCAAGCTACAGGCCGACCTCGGCTTCGACCAGAATGCGTATAATTTTTACGGCTATAGCCGGGAGTATGCTGCCCAATCCAGCTTTGATCCTGATCTGATAAAACAGCGGCTCAACACGGTAAATTTTAAGCTTGGCATTGAAAACGCTAAGTCAGAAAACGCCATTGATTACTCGCTTCGCACTGGCATCACGTCCCTGCGTGATCGCTTTAACGCTTCCGAAACAGAGTGGGGCACCAACTTAAATGCGTCAATCGGCATCACCGATAACGTGTTTGCCTTGGTTGCTGCCGATGCGTACGTAACCCAACGTTCCGACGGCCCAATCGTAGATAATCGGAACCTGTTTCGGGTGAAGCCAACCTTTAAATACACCTCTTCGCTGTTCACCATAACGGCTGGTATCAACGCCGTCAACCAAACCGATCAACGGCAGGGAATCAACGACACGCGGGCGTTTCCGGTCGTGGATATTGACGTTGTTCCCGTCGGCAATATCCACGTTTTTGCCGGTGTTGATGGTGATATTAACCGAAATACACTTCGCTCGTTACTATCTGAAAATAAGTGGCTTGCGCCACAAGTACTTCTGGTTAACACTGTTAAGTCGTGGGATATTTATGGTGGTTCAAAGGGTAGTCTGGGTGGTGGCTTTTCGTATGAGGGTAAAGTGTCCTATGCCCGTTATCGAAACTTTTCAACCTTCAATAATACCATTCCCGACACCACCAAATTCTTCGTCCTGTACGATGGTGGTATCTCAAATGTGCTGACAATTTCGGGTCAATTGGGCTATGCCCAAAAAGACAAGTTTCGGTCAACATTAAAAGCCGATTTTTTCAACTACGGTCTCGATCGACTCGAAGCGGCCTGGGGTCGTCCGCAGTTGGCGGCCACCTGGAGCAATTCATACATCCTGAATAAGAAATTATTCGTCACCGCCGATCTATATTTCTATCAGGGCATTAAGAACAAAAACTTTACATCGGGCGTAACGTATACCTTAAAACCCATTTATGATGCCAACGTGAAAATCGACTATTTCTTGGGAAAACAAGTCTCTGCCTTTGTTGCGTTGAATAATATCTTTAGTCAGAATTACCAGCGGTATTTGTATTATCAAACGCAAGGGCTTAACTTTCTGGGAGGAATCAGTTATTCGTTCTAATCTCACCACCGACTTATAGTATGGCTGCCGTAAATGACTACCTCAAAAAGTTGCTGTATCAGTACGACTGTGTTGTTGTCCCTGAATTAGGGGCCTTTCTGACGCACTACCAACCGGCTGCTTTTACGGAAACCAGTGGTTTGTACCTGCCTCCCCGCAAGCGGGTTGCTTTTAATGAAGCACTTCGTTTCGACGATGGGATTCTGGCAAACTATATTATGCTTCATGAGCCGGTAACGCGCGAAGACGCACAGAAATTTATTGGTGCTTTCGTTAGCCAACTTCGTCAGCAAATTGAGGCAACTGGCCGGTTTGAGATTGAAGGCGTCGGTACGTTCACCCACAACGATGAAGGCCGATTACAGTTTGACCCTAGTCTGCGACATAATTTCTTTGGCGAATCCTTTGGAATGAGCGCGGTGTCAGTCCAGTTGGTTAACCGCCAGCCACAAATCGAGCCTGTTTTGGACGCAATACCTGTTACAGCCTTGGGTCCTGTATTAGTTCGGGATGAAGATACTATCTTAACTCCCTACCGTCCTGCCCGCCCATACTGGCGTGTAGCTGCTATTGCTATGTTGGTGGGCTCGCTAGGTGTGTTTAGCTATTTCTCCGTCATTAATCCGGGACAACCCTTGCAAAGCAGCCTTGATCCGGCTAACCTGCTACGTGTTTCAGCTTCATTTTTCGAGCGTTTAACCAATACTAATAAAGTAACGCAACCGGTTGTCACTCCAAAGCTTATCCCAGCCCCCATTGCTGAAACCAAGCCAGTTACGGCATTACCTGCTGAGCCAGTTGCTGTTACACCTACTGAAGTTATTGTAAAACCTGAAGCTGCGTCCGCTGAACTTAAAGTAAAACTTGAGGTAGCTTCGACTCCTAAATCGGAGGTGAGCGAAAAAATTGCCGCCCCGGTTACTGTGGTCAAACAAATTCGTACGGCCCCTCAATACACCGTGATTGCGGGTGTTTTCTTAAGCAAGCGTAACGCGCTAAAGCTAAAGCGTCAGTTACGAAAAGCAGGTTATGACGACGCTTTTGTTATCATGCCGGGTGCGGGTCAGAAAGAATTATATAAAGTTGCAGCCGTAGGGTCTTCTGTTCGTGACGAAGCAGTTGCTACAATGGCCGCTATCAATGAACTGGCGGGAACCGAATCCTGGATCTACAAGAATTAAGAAAACTACCTCATATAAAAAGACAGCTCGGCTCGTTCGGGCTGTCTTTTTTGTTGCGGTTTAATGTATGCCAGAATAGAAGTTATGCCTGCTGTAACCGTGTAAGCATGGGCCGCATTGTAACAAGCCCGCTAAAAGAAGGGCATGATTAGAACCAGCAAAACGGGTTTCATATCAGTTTTTTTAAGCGAATTGATTTAGTTCATCAGGAGAGCAAGGGCTGTGTTTTGTTCTTATTAGCCCATGAGTTGTTGCTAAGCTGACGTTGCTGAACTTATCGCCCAATATGCACTAAGTCTACTTTAGAGTAGGTTCAATTCGTTACACATGGTCTGAATCTGGCCTTGGCTATTGGCCCAGAAGCGACGTTAATTTTTCCTCCAGATTTTTTCCCCTCAGATTTTTGGCGATAATCTTACCCTCCTTATCAAGCAAAAAACTATTGGGTATGGCTGTAACCGTGTATAAGGCAGCCGTTGAACCCGAGTAACCGTCCAGCTCCGACACGTTTTCCCAAGTATAGCCATCTTTTTTGATGGCATTCGCCCACCTGGATTTATCCGTGTCGATCGACACACTTAAAATAGAAAAACCTTTGTCTTTATACTTCGAATAAAGTCTCACCAGCGTCGGACTCTCCTGTCGGCACGGCCCGCACCAGGATGCCCAGAAGTCAACTAAGGTATATTTTCCCCGATAATTTTTCAACTCAACGGCATGGCTAGCGGTATCTTTTGCAATAAATTCTGGCGCGATAGCCCCCAATGCAATGCGTTTGGTGGCCGTCGCTTTGCTAACAAGCTGACGTGTCAATTCAGCATTAGGGTATTTTTTCTGAAGGGTGGCCACCATCTGGTCCATCAGCTTAATGTCATTATCCGAATGCCAGCGCATGCTGTGATGAACCGCAGCCAGCGAGTTAATAAAGAAGGGTTGTTCGACCCAGGTGGCTAGCTCGGCTTTGTAATTTTCAGAGGCTTTCTCATGCTCAACGTTCCAGTATTCGATTCGGGCCTTGTCACCGCTTTTTACCGCTACAGCCGATGAATCATAGGTACGCTTCAGGTATTTATTAAACACATTCTTGCGATTACGCTCATAGTCGATCAGGTATTGCGTATCCTGAGAGCCTGTGCATAAAATTTCATCCTTTTTGACTATCAAATTGATCACATCACCTGGTTTTGCTAACACCTGCACCAGGCCCGAGTCCGAAACACTGATCGTATAAATTAGAGGCTCCTTCAGCGGTATGGCAAATTGAAACGCCCCTTTCGCATCGGCAACTACCTCCTGGACTTTCCTGTCCTTCCGGGTTTCATAATTGATGAGTGTCAACTGTACCGGCTTGCCAGAAAATTTTGCCGGTAATATACCCTTCACCGTAGCCGACTGGGAGAAGGCTACATTGATCCAAAAGCTAGACAGTAATAGGAAAAATTTCATAGAGTCGTTGTTGATTGATAGTTAATCATCAGGAAAGCTGCTAAGTAGACGTCACCCATTTCACAAAGGTTCAGTCAACGGCTCCGTTATACCGTATTTGGCCTGTTCTTAATCCATTTTACACTATATAAGCGATCTTGTTTAGATAGACTGCCATTCGTAATATGCCCTAAAAATTTATCCGCAGTGTAATACCATAAGTTTTTGGGTTACCTAGTATATTTAGCGTTCGTATAGCCGACCTTATACGTTACTTCCAGACCTTTTGCGGTCGTTGTGTGTACTTGAAGCCCAACTCCTTGACTAGCCAACTGGCCCGCATTTCGGGTAACCTTTAGAGCATCGGGCAAAATCAACATTGATTAATTTTTTGCCTTAATTATCGATAATCTAAACCTAGTCGATGGGTGAATAGCCGTCGAGGGGCTGTGTGTAGTATCGGTAATTGGCCTGATAAGCCGTTTGTGACGTAAACGTAAATGCTCTCCCAGCATAATTCGCCGACAAAGACGTATTGAATACCTGATCGATCAGGCTACCAACTGCATTTTGATTCACCTTAATACGCGAAATGGGGAACTTCATCAGTTCCCCATTTCGCGTTTGTAAAAGAAGATACTACCCTCGATTAATACCCGTCGTTTTGAGGGAAGGTGGTCTTGTTATTATATACATCAATTTCCGATTGCGGAATTGGGTATAGTGTCCGATAAGCAGGCATGGTAATACCTGTTATCTTGATGGCATCCACAGCCGTTCCCGTACGAATCAGATCGAACCAGCGATCGCTTTCCAAGGCCAACTCCAATCGTCGCTCCTTGATAATGGCCGTACGAAAAGCTTCTTTAGTAGCTAGTTGCGCTCCGGTATAAACGGCCACACCCGCCCGAGTCCGTACACGATTCAGCACGGTAAAGGCTTCACCATCTGCCAGGTAACCAACTTCGTTTAACGCTTCGGCATAGAGAAGCAATACATCGGCGTACCGCAGCACGGGAAAATCGTTACCCACATCGCTCGTCGCCGATAGTTCGTCGTAAAACTTCCTCGGCACGGCGTTGATGCTGGTTGGGACCGGAATCATTACTGTTAACGGAAGTCGTTTATCACCCGCCGGGTAAGCCGCCCGCAACGATGGCTCAATGGGGTCACCAATGCTGGTACCGAACCACGAACCGTGGCCTTCACCTAATGAACCGCCCTTTTTGAACTTCACCGAAAATAACAATTCCGCATTGTTTTTATTCGTTACAGAAAATACATCGGCAATGTTAGGCAGCAACTGATAGGTTGTTCCCGTTGCCAACTCCTTCAGGGTAGATACGGCCAGATCGTACTTTTTCTCCGTTACGTATACCTTCCCCAGCAAACCTTTAGCTGACCCGGAGGTCGCCCGGCCAATGTCGGTTCCTGTGTACGTGGCGGGTAAACCAGCCGCAGCAGCGGTCAGGTCTTTTTCGATAGCGGTATAAATATCGACGATTTCGTTACGCGTGTACGACCGGGCATCGGTTGTAGTACCAGCCGTTAAGACGAGTGGTACTTTTCCCCACAAACGTACCAGATTGAAATACGATAAGGCCCGAATGAACTGAGCTTCGCCTTTGTATCGGGCTTTCAACGTAGCATCCATCGTTACAGCGTCGATCTTGTCCAGGATCAAGTTACAGCGATTGATTCCCGTGTAGAGACTTCCCCACGTATCGCGCAATACGCTATTCGTCGTTGGCTCAATGAACCGGTCAATGTTATAGCGAAGACCCGCACTCGACGATGGGTCATTGTCAAGAACATTGTCACTTCTGGCCTCGATTACGGTGTTATAATCATTCCCGTATTGCGTTGAACTCTGCAACGCATCGTATGCTCCATTGACTGCATTGCCAAAGTCGTTGGACGTTTTATAAAAGTTATCGACGTTAGGCTGCGACAGCGGCTTCAGGTCCAGAAAATCTTTCTGGCAGGCTGTAAGGCCCATGAAAGCAGCAAAAATTAATGTTATTTTTTTCATGGTTGTTTAGAAGGATAAGTTTAGACCAACCGACGTAGTGCGGGGTAGTGGATAGGTTCCATAATCCTCACCAGATGACAGTGCGCTATCGGGACGGCTGTTAACTTCCGGGTTGTACCCAAGATACTTGGTAAACGTAAACGGATTCTGCGTCGAAACGTAAAGCCGGGCACGACTCAGGCGTAGCTTCTGCAACAAGGCGGTTGGCAGCGCATAACCGAACGTAATGTTCCGAACACGCACATACGAACCACTTTCGATGTGCCAGGTCGAAATTTCACCGTTGGAGCCGGTTGCAATACGGTTAGCGCGGTTGACCAATCCATTGCCCGGATTCTCGGGCGATTGCCAGCGGTCCAATGACCCCACGAACAGGTTGCCATTACCTTCCAAATTATAGACGTAACGACGAAGTAGGTTCAGGATTTTATGACCCTGAACACCCTGGAGAGCAAAACTCAGGTCGAAACCCCGGTAGGCAAAGTTGTTGGTAAACCCAAACGTGTATTTCGGAAAATAACTGCCCGTAACGGCCCGGTCGGTGCTGAAGTCAATTTTCCCATCTCCATTAACATCACGGAATTTGAAATCGCCGGGTTGGGTCGTTGTGGTATGCGGATAGGCATCTATTTCGGCCTTATTCTTGAATACACCGTCGTTAATCATGGTGTAATACTCGCCTATTGGATGACCAATCTGGGTGATAAACTGTGCGCCGGCAACACCGCCCGCTACAATGATCGGATCGCCCGCTGGTCCGAGTGCGATTACTTTGTTACGATTGGCCGCTATGTTTGCGTTGGCTTCCCAACGGAACCGGCCAAATGTCTGACGTGTACCCAGCGTAAACTCAATACCCTGATTGTTCACTTTGCCGATGTTCTGCAATTCGGTACTGAAACCCGATGCACGAGGCACTGGTACGTTCAATAGCAAGTCAGAAGTATTAGCGTTGTAATAATCGACGGTTAGGTTCAGGCGATTGCGAAAGAAACTAGCGTCGAACCCAATATCAAACATCGCTGTTTTCTCCCATTTCAGTTTGTCGTTGGCCGAATTGCCCGGAGCCAGACCACTTACTATGGTTTCGTTACCGAGAACATAGTTCTGATAACCCAGTAAACTGACCGAGCCATAGTTTGGAATCTGGAAATTACCCGTCAACCCATAGCTGGCCCGCACTTTCAAATCGCTCAGCCAGGTAGCCGATTTCAGGAACGACTCCTGTGAGATGTTCCAGCCAGCCGATACCGATGGAAAATAACCATACCGGTTGTTACGACCAAAACGCGATGAGCCATCGGCCCGTACTGCTGCCGATAACAGATATTTTCCATTATAATCGTACTGCACCCGACCGAGGTAGGATAGCAACGACCATTCCTGAACATCGGAACTACCCGACGACACCTGACCGGCATTAAGCGTGTACACCAGATCATTCGGGTAATTGATAGCTGTCAGCTCGTTAGCCACCCGGCGATCTTTCTGAGAGGAGAAACCGGCCAACGCCGAAAGTGTATGAAGCCCGAACGAATGGTTGTAGTTCAGGGTATTTTCAACCAGCCAGTCTACGAAGTTTTGAGCCCGCGAGAAACCGGTTGGGGTTGATGCGCCTTTACGATCCCGGATTTCGAGAGTCGATGGGCGGTAGTAATCGCGCTGAAAGGTGTTAATGTCTGTACCAAGACTAAGCCGATACGACAAATCCTTCGTGATGGCGTACTGTGCATATACATTGCCCAGCACCCGCAATTGACTCAATTTATCGCTCACCTGATTGGCGATAGCCACCGGATTCAGAATCGATGTAGCGCCGTAGCCCCAGGCATTATTGCCAAAATTATACGTACCATCGGCATTGTAGACCGGAAAAATCGGAGCCGCCTGCAAAGCCAGACCCACAACGCCTTCGCCCAGGTATGGCCCTTCAGCCTTCACCAGATCGTGATATGAGTAAGTCGGATTGAGGTTAATACCAGCCGTTAATCGACCGCTTTTTACCTCAACATTCGCTCTCGTACTATAGCGTTTGAAGCCCGAGCTAATCACAACTCCGCGCTGATTCATGTAATTTCCTGATACGTAGAACTTAACGTTGTCTTTGCCACCAGAAATAGAAATTGTATGATTCTGGATAGTTGCCGACCGGAAAATAGCATCCTGCCAGTCGGTGCTGGGTAATCCGGCCTGGCCAGAAAGATACGGAACGATTTCGGGTTGGATCAGTGTGCTTGGTGAGCCTACACCTTTACTCCGAATGTCGTTTGAATCGGTTGGTTTACCTGTCGGGTTTTTATCGAGATAGGCGTTGTTTTTAGCTTCGTAGCTTAACTGAGAATATTGATAGGCATTGAGCAAGTCGATTTTTTTCGATACCTGCTGAACGCCTACATACGAGTCATAACTAACAACCGTTTTGCCTTCTTTGCCGCGCTTTGTTGTCAGCAGAACCACGCCGTTAGAGCCGCGCGAGCCATAAATAGCAGCTGCTGAGGCATCTTTCAATACTTCAATACTTTCGATATCGTCCGTATTGATCGTACTCAGTACGTTAATTGGGTTATCAGGAAACTGGGTGTTCGTACTTCCTGTCGCGAATTTAGTGTCGCGGGAGAGTGGAATTCCGTCGATAACGTAGAGCGGATCATTACCCGCACTAATTGAGCCGGTACCTCGTACACGTACAGACAGAGCAGCTCCGGGCGCACCCGACGTTTGCGAAACCTGCACCCCGGCAATTTTAGCCGTCAGTGCCTGATCAAAACTAGCTACGGGTTGCCCCGCCAGGTCGCGTGCTTTTACGGAGCCGATGGCGGTTGTAATGTCACGTCGGTTCTGAACGCCATAGCCAACCACAACGACTTCACTCAACGCATTGTCTGTAGCGGTTAGTTGCGCGTTGACCACGTTACGATTACCCACCGTAACTTCGAGAGGTTGGTAGCCAATAAACGAGAAAACAAGTATTTTACCGGCTGCGGGCAGATTAATCTGGTATTTGCCCGTTGCGTCGCTCGTTGCGCCAACGTTGGTTCCCTTAACCTGAACAGTCGTACCTGCCAATACTTCGCCGTTGGCAGCATCCGTCACCTTACCGGTGATTGTGGATTGGGCGTAGCCGAAATGACCGGCGACAAACAATAGGCAGAATAGCACCCATTGTCGGTAGCCATTTCGGGCATAATCTGGTAGAAAAACAGACATATAAAATTGGTTTACAAGGACAAATTCCCACCGATTTTTCTGTAAGGAAAACTTTCGACAGGGCCAGGCATATACTGGCTTACAATATTACCTACATTCCGTCAGTCTGGGTATATCACTATTAATCATTTTTTAACTTTCCAACTTGCACGAATTATTAGCTCCATATAATCAACAATAATCAGCTTAAAATCCCAATTCACCCTCCATCCTATTCACCCTATATACTTCAAAAAACACTATTCAATAAACGGAAGTATCTTACTGGATTGACTGGGTTATAAAAAAAACTATGTATCATTGGTACTCTATGCTACGACGACTCTTCTTCACAGCCTTAGGTTCATTGAGTGCCCTCACAGCAACAGCGCAAACGTTGCCCGTTCTTACTCAAAATCCCACAAGCTTGCATTGGTACCGGCTCGCCACGCCCCACTTTCGGGTGTTGTACCCCGTTGGATTTGATTCTACGGCTCAGCGAACAGCAAAACGGCTTGAAAGTTTATATGAATCCACCAGTGCATCACTCGAAAAAAAGCCCAGGTCTATTTCGGTACTTCTTCAAAACCAAACGACCAACAGCAACGGCTTTGTAACGTTGTTTCCGCGTCGGTCGGAGTTTTTTGCCGCTCCACCACAGGACCCCGGTTTGGCAGGAACCCTAGACTGGCTCGATCTGCTGACCGTTCATGAATACCGGCACGTTGTTCAGAACGACAAAGCGCTACAAGGCTATGGACGAGTACTCTATTCGTTGCTGGGCAATTCCGGCTTAGAAATACCGCTACTTACCGTGCCCGACTGGTTTGCCGAAGGTGATGCCGTTAGCAATGAAACGTTGCTCAGCACCAGCGGACGTGGGCGAATCCCAAACTTTGATTTGGGTATGCGGGCGAATTTACTGGCCGGAAAATCATTCGATTATCCAAAATCGGTTGGTGGTTCCTACCGCGATAATGTCCCGAATCACTACGTGCTGGGCTATTTTCTGACAACCTATCTGAAACGAACCTACGGCCCCGACATTTGGAGTAAGGTCTTAAATCGAAACTACCGCCGATTTCCGTGGCCATTTGCCTTCTCGGCCAGCATTAAGAATGAGACCAACTTGCGAACAGAAGATTTGTATGGCAAAACAATAGACGACCTGACAGAAACCTGGAAGAAACAGCAGGAAAGCTTAACAATCACGCCGACAACGTCTTATCCGGTCAATGCCGAAAAACAACTATCGCCAAGGCCGATCTTCACAAATTATCAGCATCCGCAGTTCCTAACCGATTCGACTGTTCTGTGCGTAAAAAGTGGCCTTGGTGATACGCCACGATTGGTCATTCTGGATAAAAATGGGCGTGAGAAAACGATTTTTGTGCAGGGTTTCCCCAATGATCCTGACTTCCTATCAGCCACTCAGACCAAAGCCTGCTGGATTGAGTTTGGGTATGATCCGCGTTGGGGGCAACGTATTTATTCGAATATCCGAGTGCTCGATCTCAAAACGGGCAAGCTCACCCGACTGACGCACCGCGCCCGGTATACGGCGGCTGCTCTGTCGCCCGATAATTCAAAAATAGTCGTCGTTGAAAATAGCGACCGATACAAAACCCATCTGCTCATACTGGACGCTCAAACGGGCAGTATTCAGCAAACGATACCAAATCCGGCCAGTGAATTTTACCAGCACCCACGCTGGAAGGATGACAACAAAACAATTATTACGGTATCATTAAAGGGTGGGCAAAAAACGATACAGTCTATTGACATTGCCTCTGCTACGCACACTGATTTGTTACCACGAGTCAATGAAAATATCAGTCATCCACAGCCCTGGAAAAACTATGTGTTGTATAACTCGCCCCGGTCGGGTATCGACAATATTTATGCCGTAGACACCCGTTCGAAGCAGGTGTTTCAGGTTACGTCCCGCCCATTAGCGGCTTACCACGCCACCGTTACGCCATCGGGTGAGCACCTCGCTTTTGAGGATTTTACCGCAACGGGCTACCGCGTCGCGGATATGCCGCTTAACCCCACCGATTGGAAACCCGTAACAGAACCATCGCAGGAGCAAACAGAACGTTATTTTGGTTCACTGCCCAAACTGGAACCGGGGGGCGCGCTGGCTCGTCGTATTTTGGCAACCGATTCGTTACCCGGCAAGTCATACACCCCTACCCGATTTAGCCGGTTAGCCAATGCAATTAATGTGTATAGCTGGGGGCCAACTATTGGTAGCACGGGGCAGGCTTTATCCATAGGAATAAGCTCGCAGGATTTGCTCAGTACAACTCAAATTAGCGTCGGTTACACCTACAATCAGTCAGAGCGCTCAGGTAATGCCTATGCTCTGTTGAGTTATCAGGCACTTTATCCAATTATCGACCTTAGTTTCCAGCACGGTACGCGGAGCACATCGCTGTACATTGATAAGGTTGCACCTGCCGACAGTTTACGTACCGATCGGTGGCAGTATGATCAGCTAACAGCCGGTTTTCGGTTACCGCTACAGTTAACCAACTCCAAATATATTCAGGGAATCAGTTTGTCAGCTTACTACAATTACCTGCACGTAACGGGCTATGACCTCCCCTACCGGTATATTACAGAGGTGGGTTCGGCCGGGTCGCTGAATGCGTTGACATATGGGTTTAGTTATTCGCGTTTGCTCCGTCAAAGTAAACGCGATGTGGCTCCACGATGGGGACAAACGCTTTCGGCCGCCTATCGAACAACTCCTTTCGGCGGAAAACTAACCGGCGAGCAATGGGGTGTTCAGGGAAATCTATTTTTTCCGGGACTGGCAAAACACCACTCCTTGCGGCTACGGGCTGGTTATCAGCAGCAAGAACAGGGAACCTATCAATTCAACGCAATCGTTTTTTACCCGCGCGGTCAATTATACGTCAGCGACGATCAGATAAAAGCAGGCAGCGTAGAGTATCGGCTACCGATAGCCGATACTCATTGGTCGCTGGGGCGCTGGTTGTACGTTCAACGCATTAAAGCCGGGGGGTTTTACGATTTGGCCGATGGTAAAACCGTTGCCGAAGTGCGTGATATTTATGGTCGGTTACGGGGATATGAAGACCTGCGGCATACCTACCAGACAACTGGGCTCGACGTATCGTTTGTCTTCAACACCCTGCGTTTGCGTACGCCATTCGAGGCCGGATTCCGCACGATTTACAACGTAACGACGCGAGAATGGTTGTTTCAACCGTTGGTCATTGACATTGGATTTTAAGGAAGAGAGGCAGACAGTTGCTTTCGCGTGTTCTCAAGTGCATTAGTAATAGCCATTCTTATCTCAGATACACTACGCTTTTGCTGAATTATAGCCTTTTTCGGCAAATGGCTGTAATTCGTCAATAAACATCGCTTCCAATTTCTTAACTTCTTTACTGTAATCAACGTTGTCACCATCCGTTTGCTGCAGTTCAGATACTATCTCGAACTTGAAATTTTCTTCACCAAACTCGTTCCATTCGTTCTGTAAGGTTACGTTCCGATGGCCTCCAAACTTAAGCTCCACGTTAATTCTATTCCAGATTGCATCCAGATTAACGCTACTGCCGACGAAAATTTTACCATTGATTGTATTTCTGATTTGAAATACGCCAATCTTAAATTTCTTCTGTTTGTATTCCTCCCTTAATTGTTTGTGTGCTTGCATTTTTTTGATTTTATAGTCACAAAAAGTAGCACTTACCTCTATCTTACGTCTACCGCCAATTCTCGCCTTACCCCTTATAAAATACCCATTTCGCCAGTTCACGAAAGGATACTTTCTTGCCGTACATCAGAATACCAACCCGGTAAATTCGGGCGGCTAACCAGGTGGTGCCAATGAAACCCAGCACTAACAGCACCATCGACAGGACCAATTCCCAGGCAGGAACGCCGAACGGAATACGAACCATCATGACAACAGGCGATGTAAACGGGATAATTGATGTCCAGAATGCCAGCGGGCCGTCGGGATCGCGAACGGCAATTTGAGCGAAAGCGATGGCCGCAATAATGGGCATCATAATCGGAAACATAAACTGCTGGGTTTCGGTCTCGTTATCGACAGCCGCGCCAACTGCACCAAATAAAGCACTGTAAAGCAAATAGCCGCCCAGAAAATAGAATAGAAAACAGGCAACAATCAGGGGCAGATTGAGGGTTTCAATCGCTGTCATAATTTCGGCAACTGGATTCTTAGCCGTAGCCATTTTATGCTGAACCTCCTGCCCACCGGGCATGCCGTTCATACGGGCCGTCACGGCTGACTGCGCTGTTTCTTTCGGATTGCCGACAATCTGCGAACCAACGGTCATTAGCCCAACTGTCAAAATAATCCAGAGCATAAATTGGGTAAGGCCAACGAAGGCAACGCCAATAATTTTGCCCAGCATCAACTGAAATGGTTTTACCGACGAAATAATTACCTCAACGATGCGGTTGGTTTTTTCCTCCATTACGCCCCGCATCACCTGCGTACCATAAATCAACACCGATATATAGATCAATAAGGCGCAGAACCCGCTAATGATGGTTGTGGCAATGCCATTATTACTTTTTTCGCCCGCGTCGCTCAGGCTGATGGTTTGAGCATCGACGTTCACTTTAGCATCCTGAATGATTTTCTGAGTAATACCAGCCTGCTCCAGTTTGATGGTTTCGATTTCTTTCGAAATAGCCCGTTCAATATTACTTTGTAGGGAAAGGCTGACGCTTTTCTCCGCGAAAATCTTGACAGTTTTGGGTTGCTCAATGACATCTTTCGGAATAAAAACCAATGCGTTGTACCCTTCCTTGACAAATGTTTTTTTCGCTTGTGCCAACGATTGTTTTGGATAGGAGTATACCGTTTCGTCGTCGTTCTTAAACTGATCGACAAACCGTCCGCTTTCGTCGATAATAGCGATTTTTTTCTGGTTAATGGAGCTGACTGCCGCCCAGCCAATAATGGCATAAAAGCCAAAAATCAGCAGTGGCCCCAAAATCGTCATAATGATGAACGACTTTTTGCGCACCCGAACCATGTACTCGCGCTTGATAATCAGGAAAATAGTATGCATAATTTCAATGAGTGAATGATTGAGTGATAGAATGATTGACCGGGTCGCCGTAGCGGTGATAGAGTGAGCGAATGCAACAGCAGATGGTATTCATTCCATAATTAAATCACCGCTACGGCGGCCC
>CAXVWN010000352.1:0-11236 GCA_964263725.1 Spirosoma sp. | reverse complement strand
AGTAAGATCAAGCATAGGTAGGTAATACGAAACTTATAAAACTGACGCCAGTGAGATGACTTCCAGGCCAGTAATGTCCTCAAAATCGGCCGTATTGTTGGTCAGAATGGGCAGGCTATACAGGAGGGCTGTAGCCGCAATAATCGAATCGCCAAGTGACCGTTTGCGTTGCTGACGCAGGCGAATGGCTTCCGTAATAATTTCGTTGGTAATTGGTAGTATTCCAACACTATTCAGATATGTTTCAAATGTCAACTTGTCTTTTGATGTCAAACGACTAAATCCTAATACCTCAATTGTAGAAATAAGTGAAACCCGAACAATATTCTGATTCGTTTGGAGATATCTGGCTAAATGGACATACTCAGATTGCACCGAGTAAATGATAATATTGCTATCTAAGATCATTCTTCGCGTCCATCAAGTACCCGATCCCAACTTCGAATCTCCCGCTGCCATTCCGACGGATCACCAAACGACTCACCGGCTCCTCCAGACTGAATGATACGTTCTAGTACGTCTTTCAGTGAGTCTCTTTTTGACTGACTTTGGGTTGTATTTCTTTTCTCAATTAATCGCCCGTTTAATCGAGGCAGCAATTGCATAAGCAAAGCTTCGTCTTCGGGTGTATCAATTTCAATGACTAACTGACTCATAAGTTCTCCCGTTTTTCAGCAAGATAACAAAATCAAGCCGGATTTGCTTCCGTCAAATTAGCCAGTCGCAGGCTCACCGCCCGCTTGTGGGCGTCGAGTGATTCCGCTTCTGCCATTGTTTCCACAACGGGCCCAAGCGCCTTCAATCCTTCTGGCGTGATGTGCTGAATGGTAATTTTTTTGACGAAACTATCTAACGAAACACCGCTGTAGGCTCTGGCAAAACCATTCGTCGGCAATGTATGATTTGTACCCGATGCGTAATCACCTGCCGATTCGGGTGTATAGTTGCCGAGGAAAATAGAGCCGGCATTACTAATTTTCTCGGCTACCGCTTCAGCATTGTCGACGCTCAAAATCAAGTGTTCGGCCGCGTAAGCATTCAGTAAATCAATCGCGTCGGTTTCGTTTTCGACCAGAATCGCCTTGCTATTCGATAAGGCTTTTTCGGCCAAATCCCGTCGGGAGAGTTTACTTAACTGGGTTGGCAAGACGAGGTTAACCATCGTAACGAGTTTCTTACTGGTCGAAACAAGCAATACCTGGCTATCGGCTCCATGTTCGGCCTGCGAGAGCAAATCAGCCGCCACAAACGCCGGGATAGCCGAATCGTCGGCGTAGATGGCGACCTCACTTGGTCCGGCGGGCATATCAATGGCAATGCCTTCTTTCGCAATCAGCATCTTTGCCGCCGTAACATACTGGTTTCCCGGCCCAAAAATCTTGTAAACCTGCGGTACAGATTCGGTCCCGTAGGCCATAGCCGCAATAGCTTGCGCGCCACCAATACGGAACACGTTGGTAATACCGACGAGTTTGGCCGCATAATAAATAGCGGGGTGGTTACTGGGTGTACAAAGGACAACCTCCCGACAACCAGCCAGTTGTGCCGGAATGCCCAGCATCAGAACTGTACTAAAGAGCGGTGCTGTACCGCCGGGTATGTACAGACCTACTTTTTCAATCCCGACACTTTTACGCCAGCATAATACGCCCGGCATGGTTTCAATTTTCTCAATCGGCTGTTTTTGCCGTTCGTGAAATAAGCGAATGTTCTGATAGGCTTGCCCAATAGCCGCCTTCAGCTCGGCGCTCAGTTGGCTTTCGGCCGCATCGAGTTCATCCTGATTAACGGCTAATTGACTCGTCGTCAACTCAAGGTTGTCAAATTTCTGCGCCAAGCTAATCAAAGCCGCATCGCCCTCAGCGCGAACCAGGGCCAGAATTGGGGCTACAGCCGCTTCAATCTGTTGCGTTGACTGCACCGGGCGAGCCAGTAGCGCGGGCCATTCGGCACGGTCGGGAAAGGGGATGATATTCATAAATGATGAATGATGAATGATGAACAACAGCCCGTAGCCAAATCATTCATCATTTTTTAGTAGATCATTTTTTCGATAGGAATAACCAGAATGCCTTCGGCACCAGCGGCCCGAATGGCTTCGATATTTTCCCAGAATTCGTTTTCGTTCAATACCGAATGCACCGAGCTCCAGCCCTGAGTTGCCAGTGGCGTTACAGTCGGGCTTTTCATACCGGGCAACAACGCCGTAATCTGGTCAAGGGCGTGATTAGGGGCATTCAGTACAATATATTTATTGTTCTTTGCCGCCTGAACCGACTTAATACGGAACAGTAACTTATCGACCAATGCCTGTTTATCGGCATCTAGACTGGGCCGGGCAATGAGAATAGCTTCGGAACGGAAAATCGTTTCGACTTCCATCAGACCGTTGCTCATCAATGTACTTCCCGAACTGACAATATCACAAATGGCTTCGGCCAAGCCAATACTCGGGGCAATTTCCACCGATCCACTGATTTCGTGAATCTCGGCCCGAACACCCTGCCCGGCCAAATAATTACCCAGCAAATTCGGATAAGACGTCGCAATATTTTTCCCTTCTAAATCCTGAATACCAGTCCAGTCGGTGCCACGCGGAATAGCGATGGACAGGCGGCACTTAGAAAAACCTAATTTATGGACGGTTGTGACCGGACGACCGGTTTCAACAGATACATTCTCGCCAACGATGCCCAGATCAGCTACACCATCTTCGACATAACCAGGGATATCATCGTCGCGAAGAAATAGAAATTCGGCCGGAAAATTTGACGAAACAGACTTTAATTTGCCAGTGCCGTAGTCGAAACGGATACCACATTCTTTAAAAAGTTGATACGAATCTTCGCTCAACCGACCGGATTTTTGCAGGGCAATGCGTAGTACAGAAGACATTAACGGATGTACGATGTACGAATTACGAAGTACGGGTTACCAGACACATTCGATATTCGTTGATTATCGGCAAAAACAACAGCCTGACGGCAATTGTGCCAAAAGTGGTTGATTAAATCAGGGGGCAAAAGTACATGAAAAACGGGACGGCGCTTCATTTTTTGACAGGATTACAGGATAAACCAGGATTGCAGAGTACATCCTGATTTATCCTGTAATCCTGTCAAAAAAACGTGTCTTACAAACCAATGCTTGCTTACTTCACCATCGTGATAACACCAATACTGGCAAGAGCTTGTAAATATTCACTTACCAACTCCGTCGATACAGGCCCTAGTTCGGCCGAAACGGCATTGCGAATATCGGTGACCGTCCGATGACCATTGACAAAATTCAGCACTTCATATGTGTACTCCGAACCCGAGCCCCAACGGCCTTCATAACCAAGCAAACGCACTTTTTTCGCGTTCTCTTTTCCGTAATGATCAACAAAATAATCGTAGCTGAAGACCGACATTGGCCCCTTCACACGTTCGTTCCGCTGATAAATCACATTGGCGGTAGCACCGTCAGCGATCCCGGTTGGCGGGGTAGTTATTGTTTTCTCCAAGCTTGCATAGAAAAGGTCCGCGTCCTTTTTTACCGGTGCTGGAATCGTTATGAAGTTGCCCATGGAAGCGAAAACACCCCGTTCGTGGGTCCAGTGGAACGCTTGTGTAACAGCCGCATCTTCCGGGCTCAAAAAAGCCAATCGCTGAAGCATATTGGCGGTTCGCCCAACCGATTGCTGTTTAACCAGATTCCAGAGAACAGGGGCTTGATTACCCGTTAAATTGGCCAACAGATAACCACTGGCAGCCCCGATAAAACCGGCCCGTTTTAATTTGGTGGGGTCGATATGGGCGGGTAAATCAAAGTTTGTGTGGATGTACCGATCCGGCCAGTCGTGCAGGTAGATACCGGGAATTCCAAACGAGCCTTCGCTGTACACTTCGTGGTCGCTACCCAGACTGAACTCACCCAACACGGCGAGCAAAGCCTCTTTGCCACCCTCCTGCGCCACAAACGGATGTGAAGCTGGCTCACCACCGGCAAAGGCCCGTGTTTCTTTGTTGAGATAAGCGCCAACGGCTTCTCCTACGTCATTCACAAAACTCGGCAGGCTTTGCGGACCCCGCGAAACATGAAAAACTGCTTTGGTTATCGGACCTCCGCCCACCATATCCATGTGTATAACCGCCTTAATGCGAGACGCATAGGCCGGTCGTTGGCTCAGTAGCGCACTGGTTCCCTCAATTTCGGGCGACCAGATAAACCGTAGTGTGCGCTTCGGCCGGGCCAGCTGGCCTGTCTGAATTAGTTTGTTGATCGTCCGGGCTATTTCCAGAATCGTTACGCTACCGCTGGCATTGTCATTGGCTCCGGGTCGTTGATGGTCAAGGTGGCAGGTGAAGGCAATTTCCTGTTCTTTCAAACTAGTGTCGCTCCCCTCAATCACGGCCGTCACAAACTCGTAGAATCCGGGATGCTTACCCGCCTTGACCTGCGCATGCAGGCGGATGCTTTCGCCCCGATTCAGTCGTTGCTGGAAACTTCGGGCCTGCTTGAGCGAAACCATAAAACAAAACGTTTTCACCGACGAGAAGCTGTTCAAGTGACCCCAGCGAATCAGGTTTTCGTCTTCCTGCCACCAGGCGGTATGCTGGTTTTGGGTCGAACTGATGATCCCGGCGGCTTTGTATTTTTCGATAGCTAAAGCAACGACCGCATCGGGTGGCGACGAGGTGAGCACTAATTTCCCGGCGATGTTTTTGCCCGCATAATCACTCTCCGAACTGCCCGCGCCAATATCGACCAAATCGGCTGTTACGTCTCCGCTTTCGCTGTCTTCGGCCAGTGTGATCGGCATCGACTCCCAATCGGCAATACGATGGGTAGGTTTCCAGGCAGACCCTTGCTTTTCCATTTCCCACAGTTCGGCAAATTCAGCCTCCCAGGCTGGTCGAGCTTTCTGAGTGCCATACATCGTCTTGCCATCGGCAGGAATTTGGATTGTTTCGATCCGTTGCAGCCCGTACTCGTTGAGTTGAAGCGTAATAAACTCAATCGCTTTTTTGTATTCTACCGAACCGCGCATACGATGCAATCGGCTGATGTATTCCAGATTACGTTTGGCTAATTCGCCGGACAATTCAACGTCTAACGGTTTAATAAGCGAATCCGGCAATAAAGGAATACCCTGGGCGAATAGACTACCTATGGGAATCGTGCTCAGGAGAAGCAGCGTGAGTAAACAGCGCCGTGTAGAGAATTGCAAATCGGTCAGGCAGAGCGGGTAAACTTTTTTCATAAGCCAAATTTAGGTCTAGAAACGGTAAGCTCACGCCTACTAACAGGCCGTTTGCAGACAAAGCAAAAATAAGTACCCCGTCTGCCTGGTTTGCTAGTCAACTTATTCGCAACGCTGATTGTCAATACTATTTCAGAATAACACAAACAGGGTTTGCAGGACGTACTTCCAGACCGTCCAACGATCTTCATTATAAATAGTTGGCAGCAAGCATGGAACAACCCAGTTGGCAATTAGTGTTGATAGCGTACAACCGACTGCAAAAACAGCCAGCTCAATACCCTGGATTGGCCTGTCGTAAACGACGAATCACCAAAAAATGAACAAATAAGAAAACATAAAGGCCAGCCTTTAGCGACTGCCAAATCTGGTTTTTAGAACGAAAATCTTCGGCAATGGGGCGGTTCAGAAACAGGTAAAATTTTTGGTGCATATAGACCAAAATAGCCATTCCATCGAACCTTACCTATCTTTGTATATGCTTTTGGAACAGACACAACAAACGACACAAGCACACATTGAATCCACGGCGGCCGAATCCACGTTGGCCCTGCCTGTCATGGAAGCGTTCTATACGATTCAGGGCGAGGGTGCGCACACCGGTAGGGCCGCTTATTTCATCCGGCTCGGTGGCTGCGATGTGGGATGCCACTGGTGCGATGTAAAAGAATCCTGGGACGCCGACGCTCACCCGAAACTGTTAATAGATACTATTGTTGATGGAGCGTTGCAATATCCCGGTCGGATGGCGGTCATTACGGGCGGAGAACCCCTCATGCACGACCTCACCGATCTGACCGCTACGTTACAAACGGCAGGCTTTAAAACAAATATAGAAACATCGGGTGTGTGCCAGGCCGTTACGGGTTCATGGGACTGGATCTGCTTTTCGCCAAAGAAATTCAAAAAGCCAAATCCAGCTATTTATAATAAAGCTGACGAACTTAAAGTAATCATTTATAACCAATCTGACTTTGCGTTTGCGGAGTCGTTTGTTCCCCATTTGCGACCTGATTGTAAACTCTTTTTACAAACAGAGTGGAGTCGCTCCAATGAAATGCTGCCTCGCATCGTTGATTATGTAAAAGATCATCCGCAATGGCAAATTTCGTTGCAGACACACAAGTATCTGGATATTCCGTAGGCAAATGGATAACGAATAATGGACAATGGATAAAGGCCAAACCTTTGGTACTATCTATTCTTATTATTCATTATTCTTTATTTATTGTTCATTCCACCTTTGCTCAGGATACAAAGGCGAAAGAACTCTACGCCCAGTCCATTAAACTGTTTGGCGAACGGAAAGCGGGCGAAGCTATTCCGTTTATGGAGCAGGCTGTGAAGCAGGACCCCAATTTCACGGATGCCTACATTAAACTCGGCCAGTTATACGAGTTCACCAAACGCTTTGACCCGGCTCTGGCGGCTTACCGCAGCGCTATCCAGCTCCAGCCCGACAGTCCCACGTCTGGAAGTGCCTATCAGGCGCTGAGTAGTACATTACTTCGGTTGGGGCGTTATAGCGAAGCACTCCCCTATCTCGAAAAATACCAAACAATGTTTGCCCCGCAATCTGCCCAGGGGAAACGCATTGCCCGGCAAATCGAAACCGCCCGTTTTGGACAGGAAGCCATGTTGCATCCGCAGGCTGTTGACCCAAAACCTTTATCGTCGGTGCTGCAAACGACACCTTCCCAATATTTTCCGGTTCTTACGGCCGATGAGCAAACGTTAGTATTTACAGCCCTGAAACCAGAAGGCGACGAAGACCTGATGACGGCTACCTTCAATGGGGAGACGTGGTCGCCCCCGGTTTCGCTGGCCTCAAATATAAATACACCCGAAAATGAAGGTACAGCCAGTCTGTCGGCCGATGGCCGAATGTTGGTGTTTACGGCTTGTCAGGGGCGCAAAGGTTTCGGAAGTTGTGATTTGTACATGAGCCAGAAAACCGGCAGTGACTGGTCTAATCCAGAAAATCTCGGCCCTATTATCAATACGCATTATTACGAATCGCAGCCCGCTTTGTCGGCCGATGGGCGTCAATTGTACTTCGTGTCGGATCGGCCAGGTGGCAAAGGTCGGCGTGATATTTGGCGCAGTGACCTCGGCACCGATGGCAACTGGGCCGAACCCGTTAATCTTGGCGAGCCAATCAATACGCCCGCTAACGAAGCGTCGCCATTTATTCATGCCAACGGACAAAGCCTCTTTTTTGCCTCCGAAGGTCATGTAGGTTTAGGCGGTTACGACTTGTTCATAGCCGATAATAGAGGAGCTGGCTGGTCGACACCAACGAACTTAGGCTACCCCATTAACACGTCAGAAGACCAGGCATCACTTTTTGTAACGGCCAATGGCACACGGGCTTATTATTCCTTTGAAGAACAAAAAGAAGGTGTCTCTCAGAAGTCGCGGCTCTACACGTTCGATTTGCCCGAATCGTTACGAGATCGGGTGCGACCAGTGAGTTTTCTGAAAGGCATTGTAGCTGATGCAAAGACGAAAAAGCCCCTCGCGGCAACGGTCGAGCTGGTCGATTTAAAGACAAATCAGATCGTTTCGCGAGTGCAGACGGATACCCAGACGGGTCAATACACCACCGTACTACCGAGCGGGGGCGAGTATGCGCTCTACGTAAATGTTCCCGGATACCTGTTCAAAAGTCTGTCGTTCGATTTCACCCAGAAAACGAAAGGTGAAGGAATGTCATTGAGTGTGCCTCTGGAGCCGGTAGCTGGCGGAACATCGGCCAATGAAACACTAAATAACTTGTTTTTTGAGTATGGCCGATACGATCTGGCCGACAAATCGCTCACCGAACTCAATCGGCTGTCTTTATTTATGCAGGCGAATCCGGCGGTAAACGTGGAGATTTTGGGGCATACCGATGACAAAGGCGATGCAGCCGCTAATCTGGCACTTTCGCAGAAACGGGCGCAGGCGGTGGTCGCTTACCTGACTAAAGCAGGTATTCAGCCGGGTCGTATTCGGGCTGTTGGCTATGGAAAAACCCGCCCACTCGTACCCAATACAACCGAAGAAAATCGGCGGCTAAATCGGCGGATTGAGTGGCGTGCCCTTTGACCTTCAAATTATGATACATACTATATGAATTTTTATAGACGTATCAGCTGAATCATTATTCGTACTGTGTAATTCGTAACTCCTTTGCTTTGCGAGGGATTTTTTTCAATTTTGTGTATGTTGTCGATATACTCTCCCTTTTAATGGAGGATATATTTAGTTTCCAGACGACTTCGCTCCTTTTGCAATGACTTCCGAACACGTTAAGTGCTTAATTATAGGTTCTGGCCCGGCCGGTTATACGGCCGCCATTTATGCAGCGCGGGCCAATATGCACCCCGTTTTATATCAGGGTGGTCAGCCCGGCGGCCAACTTACCATTACCAATGAAGTAGATAATTTTCCGGGTTATCCAGATGGTGTTCAGGGACCGCAGATGATGCAGGACCTTGAAAATCAGTCACGCCGATTTGGTGCCGACATTCGCTATGGTATCGTTACGAAAGTCGAGTTCTCGGATCAGCCGGGCCACGGCACACCTCACCGCGCTATCGTTGACGATAAACATGAAATTACTGCGGATTCTATAATTATCTCGACGGGAGCATCGGCGAAATGGCTCGGTCTCCCATCAGAGATGCGGCTTAACGGTCGTGGTGTATCGGCCTGTGCCGTCTGCGACGGTTTCTTTTTCCGGGGACAGGATGTTGCCATCGTGGGTGCGGGCGACACAGCCGCCGAAGAAGCCAGCTATTTGGCAAATCTTTGCCGTAAAGTTTACATGCTGGTTCGTCGCGACGAAATGCGGGCATCAAAATTCATGCAGAAGCGCGTTCAAACTGCTTCGAACATCGAGATTTTGTATAACACGTCTACAGAAGAAGTACTGGGCGACGACGAAGTATCGGGCGTTCTGGTAAAGAACGCTGAAACGGGCGAAGAACGCGTTTTGGACGTAACCGGATTTTTTGTAGCCATTGGTCACACACCGAATACCGGCATTTTTAAAGACTATCTTGAACTGGACGAAAATGGCTACATCCTAACCGAAAAGGGAAGTACCCGAACCAATATACCCGGCGTGTTTGCCTGCGGAGACGCTCAGGACAACGTTTATCGTCAGGCGATTACGGCAGCCGGAACAGGCTGTATGGCCGCCCTTGATGCAGAACGTTACCTGGTCACGCTGGAAATGCAGAGTGAAGAAATTGTTCATTAACAAAATTTAGTGGTTAGTGATTGGTAGTTAGCCGTTAGTTGATGCCTTCTTAGGTTATTGACGAATGGCTAACTATCAATCACTAACCATCACCTATGATGAGAGAAACCGCTACACGGTGGCTACTGGCCATTGGGTGCTTGTGTTTGACCGTAACGGCACAGGCCCAGGAGCGCGGGCGATTTAAAAATAACCTGCGTATTACCCCAAAAAATGGGTCTAACCCAAATTTCCCGGTCGTCGAACAGCCGCAAAAAGCGGACGACCAATTTGAACAGGAAACAACTCAACTGCGCTTTAACAACCAGTTTGAGCCAAAAAAAGAACTAAATCCAGTTGTCAGTGAAGATACCAGCCAACTCGATCAGGGCGAAACCAGTGTTGTTGAAGTAATTGATTCAGTGCTGATTGGGACAGAGTGGGTGAGAATTGCCGATTACTATGCCGTTTGGGACTCCCGCACGATTGACCCCTATAATATCAATCCTCTGGAGTTCGACGAAGCCATCGACATCAAACTCTATGACCCACCAGCCAATCGCTACTGGTCGGCCCCGCTGACGGTCGGCAAAATGACCTCTAATTTTGGATACCGATGGGGACGCTGGCACACCGGTACCGACCTTGATCTTGATACGGGCGATCCGGTTTATGCCACCTTCGATGGGATTGTGCGCGTAGTGGGCTGGGACGGTAATGGGTACGGACGCTATGTGTTGGTTCGACATTACAACGGTCTCGAAACGCTCTACGGGCACATGTCGAAACAAACGGTTGAGCCGGGTCAATTGGTTAAAGCGGGTGACCAGCTCGGCTTGGGTGGCAGTACGGGTCGCAGTTCGGGGCCTCACTTACACTTCGAGACACGTTACGAGGGCAATCCATTTAGCCCGTTGAATATTTATTCATTCCCGGAGAATACCATCAATTCCGATCACTTTCTCCTGACGGCATCCGTTTGGGATTATCTCCGTGGCGGGCGTTCGTCGTCACCGTCGTCGGAGAGCAGTTCGAGACCGCGTTTCAAACGGACCGTTCTACATCGGGTGCGATCGGGGGAAACACTTAGCTCCATCGCCGATCGGTATGGCATGTCGCTGTCTACGTTAAAGCGCAAAAATCACATATCAAGTTCGCGTCTGCGACCAGGGCAGAAAATAAAGGTTCATTAACTGACTAACGATCTGGCTGATGTCACACGACATTAGCCAGATCGTTATTTTTCGCATGTTATAAAATCCACAGTAGGGAATCTAATTTTTTGCGCGATACGCTATCCGGCATGAGAAGTTTCCTTTGCACCGTTAGTTTACTATTTCTTTTTAACTGTTCAGGTAAAGAGAAACCTACCCACTCGACCGTTCAGGACACGAGTCAGACTACAGAAAAAAGTAGCCCTACCCAGACGGCAGAGGCTTCGTCAGCAAAAAATACGTTATCTGCCTCTGCCGGAAAGTGGACATACGAGAAGAAAGTAAATCAAATGGGTAGTACCGTTTATAAAGCATTTGTTACGTCGCCCGACGTATTGGAGTTTAGCTTTCCCTACACCGGTGGCTCAACCGCCACGCTCACAATCCGGCAGATAGATGATCGTAGGACCGTTTATCTGGAAGTGTCAAAAGGACAGTTCAATCGAAGTTTTCAAGGCGGAGACGCCCGCATTCGTTTCGATGGTACCCCTGCAATCAAGTATTCGTTTTCGGCTGCCGAAAATGGCCGAGCCAACATTATATTTTTCG
>CAXVWN010000351.1:0-10210 GCA_964263725.1 Spirosoma sp. | reverse complement strand
ACATGCTGGAACGAAAAGACGACGTTTTGAATACTCTCAAGCGGATTTACGCAAAAAAAATAGACACCACAAAAATTCGGATTCACGGTGATTTACAACTGGAAAAGATTCTGCTTACGGGCAAGGATATCGCTATTCAGGATTTTGGCGGTGATTCCAGTCGTAGCTACAGCGAACGGCGATTGAAACGATCACCCCTGCGCGACGTAACTGCCATGATCCGCTCTTTCTATTACGTGGGATATGAAGGTTTTCTGACGAATAATCAGGTGTCGCCATCCGAGACGGTGCGCTTGCTTCCGTATGCGGAGTTTTGGGCCAACGCCATGAGTGGCTTTTTCATGCGGGCGTATCTGAAAACGGTTCGGGGTAGTTCGTTTATTCCTACTGACCCGGACGATCTGCAAATGATGCTGGAAGCGTATTTGCTCGAAAAAGCCATTTCAGATTTGAATCAGGAACTCAAGCATCGTCCCGATTGGGTACGGGTTCCGTTGCAACTCATCAAATCCATTGTCATAGCCCCCGTCACGGTTGTTCCTAAACCGGAATTGGTATAGACCTGAACAGCCATTCAGTTCCTGAGTAATTACTCACAAATACCACTGGTTTTGTAAACCAACTGGGTCAATGAGAACCTGCGGGTTTACAAGGCCAGCGGTAAGATGGTCGAAAAATACGATGTACTTAACACAGCCGCAGTCAAAGGGGGTGAGTATTCCAATAGGACGGTTTCGGCTGGACAAACGGGTTTTTGCTGAGGCTCCTGACTGAGAAATGAGTGTGTTACCAGCCAACGTAACTAGGTGGTTTAATGCCGTTTAGTCGCAAATACACAATCAGTTGGCCCCGATGATGGGTTTGATGATCGCAGATCAGTAGCATAATCTGGCGTTTGGTCATCGGACCAGCAAAAAACTTGACGGAGTCATCGAAGTGAGCAGCATCAAATTCTCCAATGGCGTCGATGGCATAATCGTAGGCCTGGGTTACCATCGTACTAGCCTCGGCTTTTGTCTGGCTGGTTGCTTTCAGGGATGCTTCGGATAGCGGACTTGGCTTTGTGGTCAGGTGGGTGGAAGTAAGCCAGGTTAGGTTTTGAGCAATATGGACCGATTGAGCCCGAAAGTCCATTTCATCGGCAACGGGTTTGTATCCATAGTTCGTTTCGGGCATGGATTCCATTACCTGAAGGGTGTACCGTTTCGCATTTGTCAGCCGACTTTTTAGCTCGGTTAAAAAAGGAGTTGATTGCGCCGAACAGGCCACGAAGGCGAAACAAAGTATGAAGGTAAAAGAGATAATTTTCATAGATAGAAATTGTAGGCAATAAATATCAATAAATTGATTTTCAGTGAATTGCAATAAGGCTTTCTATTAGTTTACACCACATAACAATACTATTCTCAACCATCAAATAATCAACCGTACCCCACCCAACTCTTCAACGCGGTATTGAAATCGTTGGCCGGGGGATCCGATGAACATAAAATTGGTTGGGATCTGCCATTTGGTCGATAACTCCTGGATTAATTCGGGGCCGAAATTGCCATTTATTCTCTCGTAGACAACATCAATATCTGGGTAGGCGCGGTCGAGGGTTTCGATGTCGCGGTGCAGGTGTTCCGGTGCTTTGAAGTGCTCGTTCTCAATCGTTACGATGCGTAGTCGATTGGTTTCTTCATTTTGCTGAATGTAAATCATCACCTGATTGAGTGAGGCTATATCATCACCTTTCGAAAAGAAGACAAACTCCTGCCCGTTTATTTCGTCGATGGTTTCGTTGGTCCAGAGCGTAAATCGTTCGATGACGTTTTTAAGGGGTTTGAAAAAGTAGAGAATAACCGATAGCAGGCCAGTCAGAATCAGCGATCGGTCCATCATCATCAGCGCAATCAAAAACGTGGGAATGAAGTATTCGAAAAATACCCAGACGTATTGGGGATTCAGCATCACGTTACCCAGCAGGGCCAGGCTTACCGCAAGCAGGGCCAGCAGAACCGAACTGATGGGTGCTTTTTCGGGCCGGGGCAAGCGTTTTCGGCGGAGTTTGAGTAGTAAATTACCGATGCCAAATAAGCCCATAACGGCCAGGAATGAAATTGTATACACGCCTGCCAATGCCTGAAGGTTGCCGCTCGTACTGAACAAAATGGCCACGCAGAGCAGGAAAAACAGTAACAGGATATAATACGGAGCCTGTCGGCCGTTTTCTTTCAGGAAAAACTGCGGAAAGATTCGGTCCAGCGTCATTCGTTTCATCAGTCCGCTAACCCCCACAAAGGAAGTCAGCACGGCTCCGCTCAACACCAGAATGGCATCAAAAGACACTAAATACGAAAGCCATTGTCCGCCCGAACGCTCACCCATAAACGCAAGCAGGGATGCCTCATGGTTATTCACTTCGCCAATAGGCATGATGCTCAGGGCCAGTATCGCAATGAGGGGATTAAACACCGTCACGATAATCCACATGTTGCGGAGTGTTTTCGGAAATACGCCTTTGTCCTGTTCTTCGACGTAGTTTGCCGAGCTTTCGAAACCCGAAATCCCCAACATGGCGGCTGCAAAACCCGCAAAAAGCTGAAACGTAACGCTATGCTCGGATTTCGTTGCGAAATTGACCGAAAACTGTGTCAGTCCATTCGTGAGCACGTACCAGCCACAGACCGCACATAGCACCACCAGCGTGGCTAAATGGATAATAAAAATGACGATGGCCGCCTTCGACGATTCTTTAAGTCCGAGTAAATTAAGCAGGAAGAACAGCAACAAAAGCCCAACCGTTCCCAGCATGATGGGTATGGAAGGCGTGAACGCAACGGCATAATGAATGGCTTCATTGGCCGAAATCACACTCGTGGCCACATACGAGAGTATGGTGAGGCAGGCCGCCAGTGAAGCTGCCGACTTATTGGCCGAGTTGAGTAGTACGTTATAGGCCCCCCCGTTGAGTGGCAAAGCCCCCACTACCTCGCCATAAATCTTCCGAAATAGAAACAATGTTCCACCTACTAACAGCAAAGAAATCCAGGCGTACTGACCAGCGTATAAAATACTCAGCGCCGAAACATAAAGGCATGAAGAACTAATGTCGTTGCCACAAATGGCTGTTGCGGGTAATTCACTGAGTTTGGTATGGGTATTCATCTGGAACGTAGACTAGTATCGCGCCGAAGGTAAAATAATCCTACACACATTGATACTTTTTGGGGTTCGTGGGGGTCAATTCATATTGAAATCAGACTTCCTTTTGAGGGAATGGTGCTGTTGTTGAGACGAAACAAATCATTGATTCTAAAGCCCAGATCGCTTTTTGCCGTTTCTATCCGCAGAAACCCATGCCTTAAAAGAATAGCTTGAAATCCAACGAAGAAGCTACAAATTCACGAAAATGCGCCGTTGGTTCAGGGCACTTTAAAATTTTGCAATGGTCTTGGATTTGATTTACCAACGACAGACAATATAGCGCGTTTGACAGAGTCACTGAAAATATACTACATCAAACGCACTACGTTGTTCTATACCCGATTAGCTCCATTATCAACACCCTTTTTGATTGCTTGCAGGAGCGCTCAAGGCCGACTAAATATTGATATAATCGAAGATTTTATCTTCTGGTTGCGGTATAATAACAATAGATTCTGGCCTTATAGACAATACGGGCACTTTGGCATGATTGATAATCTGTTCGACAAACGGCCCGAATAACGAAAACTTGCTTGTCGAGTCGATGTCGGAGGTGATAATAATCAGGTCGGCGTGTAGCTCATTGGCTTTTTGGTTGACCGTATATGGTAATGAATCTGTTTCCAGCAAAAGCATGTCGCCCTTGATTTCGTCCTGTGATAACTGATTCTTCAACGTTGCCAGAACATTCGTTAAGATTTCATTTTTCAGTTCATCATGGCGATCGAGTAGGCCAAGAACCGTCAGGTGGGCCTTGTTTTTAAGACTAATCGTTCGGGCAAGATCGTATTTATCAGTAGTGCCTGAAATCGGCCGAACCGGAAAGATGATTTCATGGAAATCTGTCCATTTCTGGTGATTTGGAACTGTCAGTACAGGGCAGGTGGCTGCTTTAACAACCCGATACGCTTCCAGTCCCATGAAATACGAACGAAGCCCAGAGGAGCCATGAGTGCCAATCACGATTAAATCGGCGTCAAAGACATTGGCAGCCTCCACAATTTTATCGCAGACCGTGCCTGTCCTGCATTCTATTGAACAATGAATTGAATGAGTTGATAATATGGTTTCTGCCAGTTTTTGCAACTTAAGAATTGTTTTCTCAGCAGGAGATTCATTCGAATCTGCCAGTAAATTACTAACCTCCCATACGTAGTCATCCTGAAATGAGGTAATGACGTGGAGTAGTCGTATTTCGGCCTTATGCCGCTGAGCCATGGCTATAGCCAGATCAAGCGCATTTAGCGATGTTTGACTGTAATCAATGGGAACGAGAATTTTTTCTATATTGATAGTTTGCATGGCTGTAAGGATTTAGTTCAAAATAAAACAGTATTCGGGTACTGGTTCCAAGTTCCGACTCAATGCTTAACAACTGCTTACTACTAGCTTAGAATTCGCTTAGAATATTCAGGGTTGAAATTGTCCTGCTTGATTATGAATGTGCTTTATATACCAGGATTGACTCCGGTCGTAAAATAATCGTATCAGCATCTGACAGGAAATCGAGCGAGGCACCAGGACCGCTCCAAAGGGGGGCTGCCGAATCGAGTAATTTATGCCAGTCTTTGCCTAGTGTTGGCAATGAAATGGGCTGATCTTCTTTGGAAAAATTCATCAGGCATACTACGTGATTATTTTTGCACCATCGGTGTAGGACCATCGTTTGCTGGTCCTGCCGATGATTGATTTCTGCCTGACTCGGGTTCAGATGGTGTAATGCGGGTTGCCCTCGACGTAGTGATGTAAGCGTCTGATAATAATGGTAGAGTGTTTTATTGGGAACCTGATCCAGCAGTTCCCAGGGAAGAGGCTTATTATCGGTTAACCGAGCCACTTTATCCGTTGCATGAACTGTCGTAAACGGACTGAGTTGAATTGAATTTGAAAAGGGATTTGTTGCACCCCACTCTTCGCCCATGAAGATAGTAGGAATATAGGGGCTAACCATAATTGAGCCAGCCGTTAACTTCAGTAATTCAAGGCTAATGACTGGCTCTGTTTCTTCAGGCAAAACGTGGTTACCAGCCTGCTTATAGTTTTGTGAAACCATAATCAATGGCTCATCAGGCGAAAGCGACGCCTGACGATCAAACAATTCCTGAAGGATTGACGAAAACTGGGAATCATATAGATAATCGTCACGGTACGTTTTTGTCTGGTGTCCACCATTCTTAGCACTGCGGTAGTAACTGTTGCAATCCTCAGATGTGGAGAGCTGCTCGTTATCCATTAACCGACTTTCATTACTATACACCGGGATTTCTGCCAAATCATGTTCGACAAACAGGTAGTACTGACGACCAGTTAGTTGTGTCAATTTATTGGTATGTTCCCGGATTCCTTGTAGTAAATCCTCCGAATCAGTCAGCCCATGAACAGTATTTAAACGAAGCGCGTCGGCATGAAAATCACGGAACCACATCAGGGCGTTTTCGATCAGATAACGCCGATAAGCTTCCCGCTGAATTGTAGAAAGCTGTGCAGTCTTATCCAAACGGCTTGTTTGTTTTCGGGGTAGATACGTTTCTAAGTCCCGATTAAAGCTTGTTGAGTGATCAACGGTATTTGGGACAACATCGAGAATTACCGCTATTCCCTCATAGTGACACGTATTGACCAGGTGTTGCAATTGGGAAGCACCTCCATAGGAAGCCTGCACAGCATAGGGGAAAGTACCTTTATTCGACTGATTTTTTGAAGCAGGAAAAGGCGAAACGGGTCTGATGACGATAGCATTGATACCTAGTTTTTTCAAATAACCCAGTTTGCTGACAATGGATTTCAGGTTGCCTTCGGCCGTAAACGTGTGAATATCGAGTTCATAAATAATGTACTCATCAAGGGGATGGTTAATCCAGCAGGAATCTTCCCAGTAGAATTTAGCCGTATCCACAGCTTGAGAAGGACCATATACACCCTGCGGTTGTGCCAGCGATGCCGGATCAGCACATTCCTTCTCGTCGTCAAGCACAAACGTATACCTATCACCAGGTTTTAGTTGGTCGGTTTCCAGATACCAGTACCCTGAACTATTGCTCGTTAGTGGGAGGTTAACGAATTGATTAGTAGTAGTTACTGCTACCTGTTTGGCATGTGGAGCCCATAGAACTACATTCGCCTGCTGTTCAGGAGTAAATGTTACGCCAAGTGTTCGTCTGTTTATATCGAGTTGACTATTCATAAGGTGCATAAGTAGATGCGATAAGCAGATAAGCGCTTGTTTAGCCCCCATCGCAAACGGTAATACTGTATCGCTGGTTGTTTACTGATGGTTCTTCAGATTGCTGCTAATGCAGCAGAAATTCCCGGATGTTAATCCGTTTTTGAATCATTCGGGCAAGCTTCCAGGTTTGAAAACCAGATACTAGTAAGGCTACCGCTGAGAGGGTAATGAGCGATCCTGTAAGGCGAGTTATCATGGGCTGCCGTTGCATGGTTTATGGTTGATGTTAATCAAAGGACGCCGGGCCGACTTAGAATGGCCTTAAGCAGGTATTAGAAAGTCCTTAGAACGTTACGTTTCGGTCGGCAAATCGATCCCTAGTAATTACTTTAGCGACTCTAAACATGGCTTGATAATTATAAAGGCCAATAAAATAGCTCATTAACTACAGCACAATAGAGTTCCGGCTTTGTTTTTGAGCCCTTCGCTTTCATCATACATTCATGATATTCATTATACTGGTTTTTATTGTTGGTTATGTCTTAATCACCCTTGAGCATCCCATTCGTTTTAATAAAACTGCAACGGCCCTAATCACTGGCGTTCTTTGCTGGGCGATTTACATACTGTCGGTACAACAACCGGAGCCCGTTTTAGATCAATTAGGGCATCATCTTAGCGAAATAGCCCAAATCCTTTTTTTCTTACTGGGGGCGATGACCATTGTGGAGCTGATCGACATTCACGACGGGTTTACCATTATCACCGACCGCATTGCTACCCGAAATCCCAAAATCCTGTTGTGGCTAATTGGGCTGTTGACGTTTATCTTATCGGCCTTATTAGACAATCTGGCCTGCGCGATTGTCATGGTGTCTGTTACGCGAAAACTAGTCCGTAACCCAGAGCAACGTCGATTGATGGCGGGGATGATTATCATAGCGGCTAACGCCGGAGGGGCCTGGTCGCCCATTGGCGATGTTACCACAACGATGCTCTGGATTGGTGGTCAGATTACGACGGCGAACATAATTGAACAATTGTTTCTCCCTAGTCTGGTCTCGTTACTAGTTCCCCTGATTTGGTTAACGTTTTTGATTCAACAACCACTGGAGGCTGAGGACCTAACGGGCAAACGGGGAATTAGTCGCCCCTACGTGACGCCACAGCATCGGCGTGATCGACGTATTATGTTTGCCGCTGGCTTAAGTGCTATTTTGATGGTGCCAATAATAAAGACAATCACTCATTTACCACCCTATATGGCAATGATGTTAGCTTTGGGCGTAGTCTGGGGGATATCGGAAATTATCCATGCGGATAAAGATGAGCAAGACCGAAAGCATTACACGGCAGCTTACGCCTTGAGCAAAGTTGATATTCCAAGTATTTTGTTTTTCCTGGGAATTCTACTGGCGGTAAGCGCCCTGGAATCGACGGACATGTTGACGACTGTTGCTGTTGCGCTAACTCAAACCATTGGTGATTTAGACCTGATTGTGCTGCTTATTGGGGTGGCTTCTGCTATTGTCGATAATGTACCCATTGTGGCGGCTGTCATGGGCATGTATGATCTAAGCATATACCCACCCGATGCCAAATTATGGGAATTATTAGCCTATTGTGCGGGTACAGGAGGTAGTTTGCTGGTTATTGGCTCGGCGGCTGGTGTCGCCGTGATGGGCATGGAGCGATTAGAATTTGGCTGGTACCTACGTCGAATTAGCGGCTTAGCCCTGCTGGGGTATATCGCCGGGGCATTAACTTATTTTGCAGTCTATTCATTCACGCACTCAGCGTAGTTGAAATTGATAAGTAGGGTAAGGCATATCCAGAATAGGGATGCTTCCATCGGCTTTTCGGGTGGCCTGTATTTGTCTTCACCTCGGTTTTGGACCGATTGGTTATTTTTTAGGAAAATAGCATTAAAGTAACGTAGCAGAATAGAAAAGAAAACGTATTTGTCTGAATACTAGCTATTTTACAGATATAACCTGCCTGTGCTGTGACTGACACTATTTTTATCTTCTTTGTTCTCTGCCTGAATGTTATTATTTGTGAGTGGCTCAGTAAAAAACCGGGCTTTCGGCATATCGGAACCGCTTTGCTGGTTATCATTCTGACGGCTATTGAAGCAAATATTGGGCTGGTTCCAACGACCGAAACCCCCGTTTACGAAAGTATTTTCAATTATGGCGCTCCGTTTTCGCTGTTCCTTTTGCTGCTGAGTGTGAATCTGAAAGATCTTCGTCAGGCTGGTCTGCCCATGCTGACGATGTTTCTGTTAGGTTCATTGGGAACAATTATTGGCGTCTTTATCAGTGTATGGGCGTTTGCCGCACCCCAAACCGTTGGGAAATTGTTTTATGCACTGGCGGGTATGTTTACAGGGACCTACATTGGTGGGGGCATAAATTTCCATGCGGTAGCCCTTCATTACGGCGTGTCGAAGGCGGGCAATTTGTTTGTCGCGGCAACGGCTGCAGATAACATCATGACCGCCCTCTGGATGGTAGCGACATTAGGGTTGCCTCGCTTTCTGCAACGTCGTTTTCCTCATCAGCGAATGACTCATTCAGAAGCCAGTACTGTCGATATGGCCACTTCGGAGACTAATGCTGATCAATTTTCGGATGCTGAAACCATGAATCCGAACGATCTGGCTATTGTATTAGCGTTGGGCTTCGGGTGTATCTTCCTCTCTAAACAGATTTCTGCTATCGTGACGGGAATTCCCTTTGTTCTGATTCTTACCACGTTTGCTCTCCTGTTAGCTCAATTTCGGGTCGTCAATAAACTGCGAGGCAGTCGTTTGGTAGGCCTTTTCGGAATCTATATTTTTCTGGCCGTTATTGGCGCGTACTGCGATATTGTGACCTTGCTGCATGACGGCCGGTTGGCCATCGTGCTGTTCGGAATGATTTTGTTACTCGTGCTTATCCACGCCATTATCGTATTTGGTGTGGGCGCTTTGTTTCGCCAGGATTGGGATATTCTGAGTATCGTATCACAAGCGAATATCGGTGGGGCTACCTCCGCGCTAGCCTTAGCTAAAAGCCTCAACCGTCCTGATTTACAGTTGCCAGCCGTTCTGGTTGGATCGCTGGGTAATGCCATTGGCACCTATTTAGGAATAGTAGTAGCTGAAATTTTACGGTAATAGGTTAAAGTAGTGTCTTGTCCTGATTTTAGTCGGGGGGTTTCGTGAACGATTTCAAATGCCAACTTCAATCGATGTAAAGTTCTAGTTTATAGATGTATACGTGTTCAATAAACCTTAAAAGCTTGGCATAAATTGAACGAAATAACTTTAAAAATTCTTTTTGTATTTGTACTCAATTTGCTTAACCAACTAGCCATTAAACGACAATAGAATGAAATCCATACGATTGGATTCTATTACAGTACGATTCCTAATCTACCCGTGGTCTCAGGTAGAAATCAAAAACGACCTTTTATTTTACAAATTCACCATTTCGGCCCCATGAACAGCGAGGGTCTGCCGATTTTGCACATACGCCACAACCGCTCCGTTACGGGCATCGTAATCAATTGGTAACGCAAGCGTCACCATACCCTTTTCCGTGGCTGGAACGGTTAGGAAGACTCGTACAACATTATCGTGCGCTAACTTTCTACCGGCGTTTTCGCCCCGATTAACAATTGTTTGGGTGGTCTTACTGACGGCGGCTACATTCAAAACTGCATTGGTAAGATCACCCGCCAGCAGATAGGTAATGGTTAATTGATTGTTTTTGGGTGTAGAAACAGTTAGTTGGACGTCTGCTGTGGCGGGTGTAGTTAAAGCCTCTTTCAAGGCGCTACTTTGTTTGTTCCGATTGGAGCCTACAAACT
>CAXVWN010000350.1:0-5845 GCA_964263725.1 Spirosoma sp. | reverse complement strand
GTTCTCACCGATTCGTCGCAGGCGAAGGCAATTCGCAGGCTGTTAACAGCATCCTGCATATGATCGGTTAGATCAACGTCTTCCTGAATGGCGCTTAAAAAATAGCGTTGCTCACGGTTGCACAATTCCTGATGATCAGGTTCATCTTGCATATCAATCCAGGTGTCGGCCTCAACAAATTGATCGTTAGCATCCAGCGCGGCCCGATGCACTCGCAATGATTCTGTTTTTGTATGCGAATCTACATTGTCAGACTTTCCTGAGGCTCCGGCATTTTTAGCCACAATTGACACGCAACCTTCCGGCCCAATTACATCTTTTACGAAAAAGGCGGTTTCGCTCATCATTGGCCCCCAACCAGCTTCATACCAGCCCACAGAACCATCCTCAAAGCGAATCTGTAACTGACCATAATTGTAGTTACCAATGGGTATATCATTGGATAATCTAGCGCCAATAGCGTTAACCTGTGACGGCTTTGAGCGGGTCATCTGGCACATTACATCAATATAATGGACCCCACAATCAACTATTGGGCTGAGGCTTTTCATCAGATTGCGGTGTACGGTCCACATTGTTCCGTGGCTCTGCTGGTTTAGATTCATCCGCATCACCAATGGCTTACCCAACGTCTGCGCCACCTCAACAAATTTTGCCCAGGAAGGATGATGCCGTAAAATATAGCCTACAACTAATTTCTTTCCGGATTTTTCGGCAGCCGCCATTACGCGCTTTGCTCCTTCGACCGTATCAGCAATCGGTTTTTCCATGAACACATGGCATCCCTGCTCAAAAGCCATCAAGGCAAAGGATTCGTGTGTGTCGGGGTAGGTTGAAATACAAACGGCATCGGGTTTTGTTTCGGCCAGAGCTGTTGCATAATCATTGTAGAGTGTATATCCACCACCCAGTCGTTCATTAAGAACAACTTTGCTGTTTCCGGTGGAGACAATGCCACAAATTTCGAATCCGTCCAGCGTGTGATAGGCAATAGCGTGCGACGCACCCATGTTGCCGCATCCGACAACAAGAACACGTATTGGTTGAGTGGTAATTGACATACTTCGTATAATTCAGACAGAAAGGGTATCCAAGCGATACAAACGCTTGAACAGCAAAATTAACGCTTAGAAATTGATACTGAATAAGAAAAATAATGCCAGGGAACCTTGGGTTAGAAGACCTTACTCTTCATAGGAGATATCGATGATTTCCATTACGTTTTCACCTTGGGGAGTGCGTAAAGAAATCAAATCACCGGTGCGTTTCCCCAACATTAATCGCGCTACAGGGGCCGTAAAAGCAATGCGCCCATGAGTCGCATCGGCCTCATCAACGCCAACAATAGTCAGTTTTCGATCCACATTTCCAATTCTGGCGGTATGACTGCGTAGACTAATAGTAGCCCCAAATCGCACTTCGTCTTTTGGGTGTTCATGTATATCAACAACTTTTGCGGTAGCAATTCGCTGATTGAGTGCCGCAATTTGGCCATTTAGCAAAGCTAGTTGCCGAGTCCGTTCAGTCTCATCCGATTCGTTAGTTTGCGCATGGGCGTGTTCTCTTTCCAACTCTTCCAACTCAGTCCGCAACAACGAAAGCCCGCGTGGGGTCACATAATTACTGCTGCCCGGTGGCAAGGGTGCACGCGCCGGTATAACAACGGGATCATCGGCGCTCTCATTTTTAAGAAAAGCCCTGCTCATATCACTTCTATTTTTTTCCTCAACTTAACCGTGTTAGCGACTCGTTGTTCATAATCGGTTTTCAGAAGGCACTGTTTGTAGGTTGTAGTTTGATGTATTTGTGTATGTTTTTCAATTAGTAATAGCGATAGATCTCAGATACAGTAGTTGTATTGGGCAATTTGTATAACCCGTAATTGATTCGTTGCGCAGTGCCAAATTATTATTCTGTTTTTGTCCGTAAGTGAACAAAGAATGTCCGCAACTGGACACTATTAACGTACAATAAATTTCATAAGTGACTGGTAATCAACGATAATATTTATTGGCATAACCTTTGGATTAATAGACTCGAACAGTAAACAACTGATTAATTATAAATCTTTTTCCAAACACTAAACACATACTATCATGTTTGCACTAATGAGCAAATTGGCTGGTTCTATTTTATTGAGTGCCACCACGCTAGCCAACCCCACAACACCTGGCAATCTGTCATTTGATGCCAGCGCATACGTTACAGTTGACAATCAAATTCGGGTAGCCGTTCAAAAGACCACCGACATTTCTGTTGTTGTTTTACTCCGGAATAAGGACAACCAAATCTTGTTTCGGCAGAACATAAACAAGAAAGACTTAAAGTATGCGGTAAAACTGGATGTTAATGAATTGACGGATGGGCAATACGAATTAGAGGTAAAGTCGAGTGAAGGCAGCATTCATAAACAGTTAAATTTATCGACTGCGCCAATGCAGAAGGTATCTCGTCTTGTTGCTATGCAGTAAAAAAGATTATCTTTAAACAGCAAGGCCCAGATAAAAGTCTGGGCCTTGCTGTTTACGCTATTTGGTGACTTGAACGTTTACCTCATAATAGTCGACAGTTGGTGAACCGGCGAAATAGTTACTCATATTTTTAAGAATGCCCTGTAGAAAACCACTGGATTCAGCCGCCTGTCGATGCGCTTCGGACTCCCATACTGTTACCATCAATCCCCGATTGGTAGATGGATTCGTTAGCATGCGACTGTTCTTAAACCCATCAAGCTCCTTAAGTGCTGGCCCCACCGAATCGCGGAAGTAAGTAATTGTATCAGGAATGCTTTCGGCTTTTAAAGGGAATTGAATAACTCGTGCATACATGTCCGTAATAGATTAAAATGAAGAGGAAATAAAATTCAAACACATTTCAACAAACTTGAGACGACATTAACGTATTATGACACGCCTTTAAATTCTTCCTGTTCAATAAAAGGCTGATTTCGTAATCGCTTGCCGGTTGCTTTAAAAATAGCATTCGCAACGGCCGCACCAGCCGGAGGAAGAGAAGGTTCACCCAAACCAGTAGGGTCGATTTCATTCTGGACAAAATGCACCTCTACTTCAGGTATTTCATTTAGGCGGATAAGCCGATATTCGTTAAAATTCTTCTGCTCCGGTACACCGTCTTTAAACGTAATATTACCATACATGGCGTGTCCAATTCCATCAACAATGCAACCACGAACTTGCTGCTGCGCTCCACTTTGGTTAATGACTACACCACAGTCGGCTGCTGAATAAACTTTCTGCAAGACGGGCTTACCTTTCTGCATGACAACCTCGCCCACCTGGGCCACATAAGAGCGGTGAGAAAAATAGACACTAAAGCCTTGCGCTACTGGCTTGCCGTCTGCTCCTTTCTTCTTACCCCAGTCTGATTTTTCAACGGCTAAAGCAATAACACCCTTCATCCGGTCAATATCGTACTTGATAGCTCCAGCCGGTTTCTGTTTGGCTTTATCTAATAACTCCAACCTAAATTGTACAGGATCTTTGCCCGCAGCCTGCGCTACTTCGTCGATAAAGGATTGTTCAGCAAATGCGAGAAAATTGGTAATCGGCGCTCGCCAAGGACCAGTCGTAATCGGCGATTTATAATCGACACTATCAATCAACAGGTTATCTACCGCGCCAGCAGGGAAATTATCTTCTCGTGTTGAATTACCCGCGTTAATGCTGGCACCCCGAAGTTTATAGCCAATCATATTACCCTGCGCATCTAAAGCAGCCTCAAATCGGTACCGAACAGCGGGGCGATAGCTGCCCCCCGTCATATCATCTTCGCGAGACCAAATAACTTTCACGGGAGCATTGACCAGTTTCGATACTTGTACTGCCTCCACCACGTAGTCAGCTTTAAGTCGTCGGCCAAAGCCTCCTCCCATGCGGGTCAGTTGTACAGACACCTTATCGGGTGAGATCCCAAGCAACTTAGCGGTTTCATTACGAGCCAGTTCGGGCGTTTGCGTTGGCCCAACTAACTCAACACCGTCTGGCCGGACATGAGCAAAAAAATTCATTGGCTCCAACGGATTATGCGGCAGAAACGGGCATTGATATTCGGCTTTAATAACCTTGGCTGCATTCTTAAACGCAGTTTCCACATCACCATCTTTCCGCCGAACGGTTGCAGTTGAGCTATCCAATAGTTCTTTGAACAACCGATTATGATCAGCAGTACTTTCTAAAACATCAGATTTTTCCCATACAATTTTCAGAGCATCTTTCGCTTTCTTTACCTGCCAGGTCGATTTACCAACGACAGCTACATTATTATCGAACGTTACTACATTAATAATACCTGGCATAGCTTTAGCTACGTCGGCATTCAGCGATTTTAATTTATAGCCAAATGCTGGACGTTGTAACATAGCAAACAACATTCCCTCCCGGTAAAAATCTAAACCAAATAACGGTTTTCCCGTGATAATTTTAGGGTTATCAACATTTTTGACTGTGCTACCAATAAGTTTAAAATCTTTTATAGCTTTCAGTTTTACATCATTTGGAACAGGTAATTGAGCCGCTTCGGTAGCTAGTTCGCCATAACTCCATTTCCGATTACTGGGCGAATGCAACACAAACCCTTCGGTAGTTGTACATTCCGACGCCAATACGTTCCATCGTTTTGCCGCTGCCTCCAAAAGCATTTGGCGAGCTGTAGCACCAGCCTTACGTAACCGTTGCCAGGAATGTGGAATAGAACCACTGCCCCCTGCCACCTGCCGTTCAAACTTTTTAGTATCAAGAGGAGCTTGTTCAACAATAACTTTAGTCCAGTCAGCATCCAACTCTTCGGCCACAATAATTGGAAAGGCAGTTTTTATACCCTGCCCAACTTCAGGATTCGGGGAGAGTATAGTAATGATACCTTGAGGGCTGATAGACAAATAGCTATTGAAATCAACTCCCGAAAGGGTAGATACATTAATTGCTTCTGAAGTTGCGGCTTCTGATTCAAGCCAGTTAAAGCCTAAAATTAGTCCACCTCCAGCTACAACAACTGTTTTTAAAAAGTCTCTTCGACCGGAGTCTTGCATCCTTTGCATAACTATTTCGTTTTTGACGGTTTAGAAGATCCAGATGGCGCAGTAGATAGAGACGCTAATTTCACAGCCTCCCGAATGCGATGATAAGTCCCGCAACGGCAAAGGTTACCAGTCATTGTATCATCAATTTCAGTTTGGGATGGCTTTGGATTGCGCTTAAGCAACGCTGCAGCTGTCATGATCTGGCCAGCCTGACAATATCCACATTGAGGCACATCCAGTTTGTCCCATGCTTGTTGAACAGGGTGACTACCATTAACTGACAAGCCTTCAATGGTCGTCACTTTCGACTTTCCTACCGCTGAGATAGGCAATACACAGGAACGGATAGCTTCCCCATTCAAGTGTACGGTACAAGCCCCACATTGGGCAATACCACAGCCATACTTCGTACCAACTAGCCCAAAATTGTCGCGTAGCACCCACAAAAGGGGAGTGTCAGATTCAACATCAGCCTGGAGAATACGACCATTAATCTGTAGTTTGAAGATAGCCATTGGTTATGCAGAGTTGATAGAGTACTAAGTTAAGAAAAAGGCATAATTACTCTTATATATTTCCACAAAAATGGTTAGGTAAGAGAAAAGTCGTTCATCTAGGTAATGAACGGCTGTTCTGTGGTGTGCTAGCCCGCCACACGGGTTCCAACTACGCCTGCGATCCAAAGGACCAAACGCAAAAAGCCTGTCCATCTCTGGACAGGCTCTCGCTATTTCAATAGGTGGCACCTTCCTACTCTCCCGCTTATGACAGCAGTACCATCGGCAGTACGGGGCTTAACGGCTCTGT
>CAXVWN010000349.1:0-47899 GCA_964263725.1 Spirosoma sp. | reverse complement strand
ATCATGCAAACCACTCTCGAACCACAAGCCTCTTTTGAGGTATCAAATAAAGGCTTTTATGGCCACTTTGGTGGGGCTTTCATTCCAGAAATGCTTTACCCAAACGTTGAAGAACTACGGCAGAATTACCTAAAGATTATTGCCGACCCGACGTTTCAGGCTGAATTTTGGCAATTGCTTGACGATTACGTTGGTCGGCCAACGCCCTTGTTTCTGGCGAAACGATTATCGGCGCATATCGGCGCAACGATTTACCTCAAACGCGAGGATCTGTGCCATACCGGAGCCCATAAAATCAATAATACGATTGGGCAGATTCTGGTTGCGCAACGACTTGGTAAGCAGCGCATTGTGGCCGAAACGGGTGCCGGTCAGCATGGTGTGGCAACAGCAACGGTCTGCGCCCTGATGGGCCTGGAATGCATTGTCTACATGGGCAGTATTGACATGGAGCGCCAGAAACCGAATGTCGACCGGATGCGGATGCTGGGTGCAACGGTGATTCCGGCAACATCGGGAAGCCAAACGCTTAAGGACGCGACTAACGAAGCCATGCGCCACTGGATCAACAACCCGGTCGATACGCATTATATTATTGGCTCGGTCGTGGGTCCGCACCCGTACCCCGATATGGTCGCCCGGTTTCAGTCGGTTATTTCTGAAGAAGTCAAGAAACAACTTTTTGCCAAAACAGGTCGCGAAAATCCAGATTATATGGTGGCGTGTGTTGGCGGAGGCAGCAATGCGGCTGGTGCGTTTTACCATTATCTACATGAACCATCGGTGCGGCTGGTCGCAGCCGAAGCGGCTGGGCAGGGCGTTACGTCAGGACATTCAGCAGCTACAACTGCCTTGGGGAAACCCGGTGTATTGCACGGAAGCCGTACGATTTTAATGCAAACCGAAGACGGTCAGGTAACGGAGCCGTATTCTATATCGGCAGGTTTAGATTATCCGGGTATTGGTCCTCTTCACGCCCATTTGTTTGAATCGGGCCGGGGTGACTTCTACGCCATTACCGACGATGAAGCGCTGGAGGCTGGTTTTCAGTTAAGTAAACTGGAAGGCATTATACCCGCTCTGGAAACTGCCCATGCACTGGCAGCACTGGAAAAAATGAATCTCAACCCCGACAATATCGTCGTAGTTTGCCTGTCGGGACGTGGCGATAAAGACTTAAGTACCTATTCGAAATATTTGTAGTATGTACCCACGGGCTTTAGTCCGTGTTATACAGTAAGTTACGGGCTAAAGCTCGTGGATACATTTATGACCCTTACCCAAAACCGTATTACCGACTTGTTTTCGCAAAAAAACGAGCGGTTACTGAACGTATATTTTACGGCCGGATTTCCTAATCTTGACGATACAGCAAGCATTCTGCGTGGTTTACAGGCAGCTGGAGTAGATCTGGTCGAGATTGGGATGCCGTATTCTGACCCCGTTGCCGATGGCGAAACCATCCAGTTGAGCAATGGCCAGGCATTAGCGAATGGCATGTCCTTGAAAACACTTTTTGCTCAACTGGCTGATTGCCGGACCAGCGCAACCGGCGATCCGGTTACGGTGCCGATTCTGCTAATGGGCTATATCAATCCTGTACTGCAATTTGGCGTCGAAAATTTCTGCCAGAAATGTCAGGAAGTAGGCGTGGATGGGGTTATTCTCCCCGATTTACCACTGGATTTATTTCTGGACGAATACGCGCCAATCTTCCGCGAGTACGGCATCCTGAACGTCAATCTAATTACGCCCCAAACGACCGAAGCCCGTATCCGGCATATCGACGAAGAATCAGACGGGTTTATTTACATGGTCTCTTCATCGAGTATAACAGGCTCTGTAAAAGGCGTTAGTGACTCGATGATGACGTATTTTGAGCGAATCCAGGCTATGAACCTGCGAAATCCCCGCCTGATTGGTTTTGGAATAAACAATCATGAAACGTTCGATACAGCCAGTCAATACGCCAACGGAGCCATTGTTGGCAGTGCATTTATCCGACATTTGGCCGAAAAAGGAACATCGCCAGAGAGCATCCGGGCGTTTGTAGAAACCATTCGGGCGTAACGACTACCTTTGCGGCATGAATTCCGAGATTAATTTTGATAAGTCCCCCGACGGTCTCATTCCAGCCGTGATTCAGGATGCCGAAACGGGTAAAATTCTGATGCTGGGTTATATGAATCGTGAAGCTTACGACAAAACCGTCGCCGAGAATATTGTGACGTTTTTCAGTCGAAGTAAACAGCGGCTTTGGACCAAGGGCGAAACAACGAATAACTTCCTGCACGTTCGGGAAATCCTGATCGACTGCGATGGTGATACGCTTTTGATCAAATCAAATCCTGCCGGACCAACCTGCCACACGGGTGCTGACACTTGTTTTAATGAGGTGAATCAAGGGAAAGGCCAGTTTCTGAACTACTTACAAGCCATCATTCACGATCGGAAGATAAATCCATCCGATAAGTCTTATACGGCAAGTTTATTTAAACTGGGCGTTAACAAGATTGCTCAGAAAGTTGGCGAAGAAGCCGTTGAATTAGTCATTGAAGCGAAAGACGACAACGACGATTTATTTAAGGGCGAAGCCGCTGACCTGTTATTCCACTTTTTGGTTCTGTTAGAGCATAAAAATATGGACCTCGACGACGTTGTGGCCGTATTACAGTCTCGGCATCAAAAACAATAGATTCGGATTTGAGGTTAGTTTGTTCGACATTGGCATGCATCAATGTGATATTTGAGCAATGTTCTCACCAAACACACTTTTTTCATGGGACTGATTATTCGTATCCTCATTAGTGCAGTTGCCGTTTGGGTGGCTGCGTATTTTATTCCAGGCGTTTCGGTTACAGGCGGAGCCGGTACATACCTGATTGTAGCCATTGTATTAGGATTTTTGAATGCGTTTATCAAACCAATTCTGACGGTTCTGACCATTCCAATCACGATTCTTACCCTGGGTCTATTTTTGCTGGTTCTTAACGTGTTAATGGTTTATTTAACCGCTTATTTAGTCCCTAACTTTCACGTTTCCGGATTTATTGCGGCTATACTCTTCAGCTTTGTCGTCTCCATTGTAACGGCATTGATTGACGCCATCGTCTAAGTAGAAATTTATATCAAAACTAAAAAGTGCCATAACGCTGATGTTATGGCACTTTTTAGTTTTAAGAAGCTCATATTTTGTATAAATAGCCAATTTCCTAAATTCTTATAAACTTGTGCAACCTAAACTAAGTATACAATGACCTTTATTCAAACAGCAAACGCCCCGGTGCCGGGCGGGCATTATTCACAGGCTGTCGTTCATAATGGGCAAATTTATGTAGCAGGTATTCTGCCCATTACCGCCGAAGGTCAAAAACTGGTCGACGCCACTATAACCGAACAAACGGAGCAAATACTGGCGAATCTCGATGCCATTCTGCAAGCCGCCGGAAGCAAACGGGAGAATGTGTTAAAGGTTACCGTTTTCGTGTCGGACATTAGCACCTGGGGTACGGTCAATCAGGTTTATGCGCATTTTTTTGGCGATCACCGCCCCGCCCGGACCGTTGTACCGGTTACGCCACTGCATTATGGATTTAGCATTGAATTAGATGCCATTGCATTTGTTTGAACACATATGCCAGCTATTTCGTGACTGGTTTCCTCACTTTAAAGTAGCTTATTTATGGTGTAGGCAAATTTGAGAACCCGCCTACACCATAAATAAGCTACTTTACATTTACCCGTTCTCCGGCCGAGTGAGCCGAGAATTCGGGCGCGTAAAAACATTGCACCGTAGCAACACCCGCCGAAAAATCACCCGTTTGGGCCACGCGCAGGTCGTACTCAAACACATGCGTTCCTACGGGTAAATAGCTCAGAAAGAAATCTGTACTGGCATCCCGCGGTGATTCATAATAACCTAATCCGTTCTGGTATTTGTAGTCCGACAAGGCCGCAATTGGTTCAAAACCCGATGCTCGCCCATCTTTTAAGTGAACATATTCCATCGCCCGATCGGTTTTAAGCACTAGTCGAACTTTGATTAGATCACCCGGTTTGAGCGCTGTTTGAGACCTTACAATCGTAATGATTGGTCCGTTTGGCGAATCGTGCTGAACATAAAGCGTTTTCTGAACAGACAATCCGGTGCTACCCGGCATAACCTGATCGAGCGGTTCAAAATGCTGCCAGTACAACGCTCCCCAAGCTGGACCGTCGGTTTTTTTCGTAATTTGAATAGCACCCATCTCCGGCTTGATTTCGGAAGATGCATAGATCACTTTCTGGTAGCCGGTAATCTGATCGGTTTTTGTAACGCGACTTTCGATGGGCTGGCCACCTAAGCTGACCTGCGTGTTTACGCCCGTACCAAGCCAATCGCTGCCACGTAATAAGAGCGCATAAATGGCTTCAGTTGTGGCTTTAGTCGATGACCATGCTTGCGTTTGTTTCTGACGCAGCAACCAGCGTTTCATATTATCAACTCCAGCACGATCCTGCTTGATCTCATCAAATGCTTCGATCAGATACGCCTGTGTTTCAACGGGTGTTTGATACCAAAACAAACCACTCTGGTTGTCTGGCCAGTACACGCCCAACTCGTCGGACTCTCGAGCCCGCTCGCGCAATGATCGCAAAATACCATCGGGCGTTTTGGTATCACCGAACCGATGGAGCGCCAAGGCCGACAGAGCCTGACCTTGTAAACTTTGGTTGAGCCAATCGTCGGCTACGCGCTGTTTTAGGTAAGCCAGCACGATTTTATCAACTGGCTTATCCAGATAAAAGCTACGAGCGTAGAGATACTGCGTCGCCGAGAAATACCACGGACCGGCTAGTTTAGCCTTCTTTTTTTCATCAACCCATCGCTTCATTTCGGCATCGGCATACTGGATGGCTTTGGTTTGCATTTGACTCAGTTCTGCCTGTATACCAGCAGGGAAGCGAACGCCTAACTTTTGCAAATGGCCAAAGCCACTCAGAATATGCAAGGTCATGGACAAATTAGGTTCCATTCCGCCGAACCATCGAAAACCACCATTTTCGGACTGTAATTGGGCCAGTTTCTCAAACGCCTGTTGCTGCTCGCTTTCCATACGATTAGCGTCCAGAAGTTGGGCCAACTTTGCCTGGCGGTCTGTTTCGGAGCGAGCATCGGCCAGCCACGGCGAGTTTTCCAGGGTAACCGATTTCAATTCCTCGTTCGACTGAAGCGGGCTTTTTGGTCCGGCGGTCCCAGCCTTCTGCCACTCGCCGATAACTTGTCTGAAAGCAGGTTTGCTGGATACAAGGTGAGCCGCCAAACTGTTCGCATACAAACGGCTGAACAACTGCTCGGCGCATTCGTAGCGATACTCCATTAGATACGGCAGCGATTGCAGTGCATACCAGGCCGGATTACTCGTTACCTCTACCGTTAGCCGCTCATGCTGGGCAGGTATTTCGGGGTTTAAACCCGTGAGTTCTTTCAGCTTAAATTCTTTTGTTCCCGGACCATTCACCCAAAACGGTTGCGTGTCAGTCACCAGCATCCGGTTGGGTAAAATTGGAATCGTAAATTCTTCGCCATCGGTAAACAGACCAGATTGAGCGGTTAGGCGGCAAGTTACTGTCTCAAGACCCTTCGGAATAACCAACGTCCAGCTAACCGCCTGACCCGCTCCCGGCGGTATCGTCAGCGTGGATTGGCTTTCTACGATTTTGATTTTCTGATCGAGTGATTGTCCCGTCAAGGCATCAGTAAGTTGAAGCGTTGCTGTCCCCTGAAGCAGCTTTTCGCTCATGTTATTGACACGAGCCGTTAGTCGGATCGTATCGCCTTCGCGCAGGAACCGGGGTGCGTTGGCCGTGATCATTAACTCTTTCTGCGTAATAATCTCGCGTTCTAACGTACCCGTTTTCAGGTCTTTCGTATGCGCGAAAGCCAGTAACCGCCAACGGGTGAGGGCTTCCGGCATCGTGAATTTCAGAACAACCCGCCCCTGAGCATCCGTTTTAAGTTGCGGCAGAAAAAAGGCCGTTTCGTTGAAATTTTTGCGTGGATTAATAGTTGGCGGATTAGCATCGCGAATATCCGTTGGTTTCCGACTTGTTCCATATCCCACCGTTACTACCTCAGCCAATGCGGCATCCTGTTGCATTGGAGCAGCCATCGTCCGGGCGGCTCCCCCTTTAGCCATCGCTATTCCGGCTACACTTCCCCTTAGGCGTATAGTTTGGCCTCCGGGAATCTGAATCAACTGATCATACCGCCGAGTCGGCACAGGTGACTCCGGTTTGTAGCGATAAACGAGAGGATTGGTTGATCGAGCCATAAAACTACCCGACTGCCAGCCATAGAAAATGGGCGAATAGGGTTGATAAAACGACGTCGGCCAGTCAAGTTGACCGAAGGTATCCAACGATGCATCGTAGAGGGTAGCAACTACTTCGGCGGGAGTTTTATCTAAGCCGCTGATTGTCAATGTCCATTCTTCCCGCTCGCCGGGCTTGAGTTTATTGCGGAATGTCTGAGTCGCAATCTGAAGTTGTTTATTAGTAAATGGCACTGTAATGTCCTGCGACTTCTGATAAAGTCGCCCGTTTTGTACCATAGCAAAATGCACCGCAAAGCCGCCACGCTGCTTCTCGGTAACGGGTAAAGTCACGCGTCGGGGATAGCCCTCGGTTTTCAGCCACTCCTGCCGGACGATCTTCTGCTTCTCTTCTACGGTCATTAATACCCAGCCGGGTTGGCTATTCCCAACCCAGAAGACGGCCTCCTCGCCCGTTTCGGCAGTGGCTTTACGTACTTGCACCCAGCTATCAGTCCGGGCGGAAGCAACCGGTTGTTTGTCGTTCACAACAGCGAAAAACGCCTGGTCTTTGGTTGATTCTCCCAACGAATCTTTAACAACCAGTTCGGCAAGGTATTCGCCGGGAGCAAAGCGGCTCATATCTGGTTTAATGAGCGAATCGGTTGACGTTTTAATCGATTGCTGTTGTACGATTTCGCCTTTGGGCCAGGAACGCGGATCGTTTTCATTGGCAAACAAATCGTTCGGAAATAGCCGCTCAAACTCAGTCTGACTCAATAATTGGCGGTCCGGGCGACTCCACAAACGGTTCCGCAAGGGCCGGGTTGGGGGTTTTAGTCGGTAAACTGTCAACTGCCCTGTTGCTGACACTTTCTCCCCCGATTGATTTGTAATTTTAATGGGAAATGTGGTTGGCTTGTCAATTTCCATCTGCGCCGGAATGGTCAGACTGGCTTGCAGGGCCGAGTATCCGATGGAGAGTGTTTGCGTTGCGCTACGGGTTTCGCCCGCCTTATCTGTTACGTCAATCGTTACGTCAAATTCAAAAATGGGATTATCCTGACGAGGTTTTGCCAGATCAGGCGTAGCAGCAAAAGCAATACTGATAGCCCCCTGCGCATTCGTCTGGGTTATTCCACTGGTGATTTCGGTCTGGCTTGTGTTTCTAGAACCTCCCTTTTGGGAACGGAAGCTGCCGGACATGGACCACCAATCCCAACGCTGCCGAAGTTTTCGCACGACCCGATAACGTACAAATGCGCCATCGACAACCGCCCCCGAAAAGGTTTTGGCTTCGGCTGTAAGCGTCACCGTCTGCCCTAGTTTGAACGATTGCTTTATGGGTTTGGCTTTCACCTCAAATGTTGGCCGCTTGTATTCTTCTACCCGAATGGATGTGCCGCCATCGGGCGTTTGCAACGTCATAACACCCGTTAGCCGACCAACGGGAGCGGTGAAACTGGCTGTAAACGTACCAAACTCATTCGTTTTCAGGGTTTGCTGGGCTATGCGCTCGCCATTCTGATCGAGGAATTCTACAGCTACATTTTGATTAGCAACGACAGCGAATTGATTTTCTTTACCATCATACAGCAAGCCTTTGACATAAATTAACTGGCCCGGTCGGTAGATGGCCCGGTCGGTGAAGAGTTTGGTATATGTCTGGCTCTTGTCATTGTTTCGACCATTATCATAGTTGTAATAATACTGTTGATCAGAGAGCAGCGTATCGACACCAGCCGAAATCAGGTATTGAAAGCCCACCTGCACCGGCATGAAGCTGGTAGGAATATTAACCCGCCCACCAACATCTGTTTGCAATACATTACGGTTATTAATTGGCGCGATTGTTTTGGTGCTGACTATTGCCACATACGCCTTTTTCTCAGGTTCGCCCGTCAGCCGGTTTGTTACGTATATCGTTTGATTTACGTCAGTATTGCTATTGGGCGATAGTACGTAACCGAGCGACGAGACCGTGAATGCCGCGTACTGCACCGATTCTATTTTCTCCTGAAACTTATCTTCCATCGTAGCCAGCAAAATGTACTGTCCTGCCGGCAAACCAGACAACGGCATTTCGACAGAGTGCTGATTCAGATCGCCATCATCGGGTAACGTAACCGTTTTTTCATCGATACTTGATCGTTTCAACAAGGTATTAAATAGCTTTTTCTGCTGATTGTCATCACCTGCATTGTCTCGGTACGTTTGCATTTGTGCCGTGCTCACCCTAATAATTCGGTACAATATTTTACCGATATTCTGGTAATTCACTAAGGCCCGAAACGGTTGATTCGGCGCATTGACCTGTTCGATTTGCACCGAATAGCTTGGAAGCAGCAACCGATTTGCTAGTTGAGCAGCCTGCTTTGCAGCCATTGTTTTCGGAAATCGTTTGATCAGATCCTGGCAAATAGTAACGGCTTGTTTTTTATTCCAGCGGGAGGGATTTTCCGGAACCAGTTCCGACGTCGGCTCGTCGCCATCATCCAACGGTCGAACAGGGTCGCCGTGATTTGCTAAAAACTCAGCCAACTGATACCCGTATACCGCTTCGCTGGGTTGATTTTTACGTACAACAATCTGCTTTTCAAGAATCTGTCGATATAATGAATCCTTATTTGGCACCACACTATGCTGGTGTACAAACGCCAGTCGCAGTACGTCGGCATCGGCCAGCGCATCGGGGCTACTATCCGGCAGGTGAAAGGCCAACAGTTGCTGATACAGTAGCAAAGCCTGATAACGGCCCGACAGCGAATCCCGACTTTGAATAGTTAGTTTGGCAAATACGTCCGGTCCGGCCAGGTAGCTGGGCTGGTCTAACTCGAATTTAAAAACGGGCTTCAATAGATCGGGTTCGGTATTCTTAAAAAAGTCGATGGCCCGATGTGCCAGCAAGTCATAAAGTGTCGGGCGAAGGGGCCGGGCATCTGCATCGCCTTTATCGAGTAATGCGTCGTAGCTTGCAATGGGTGTTTTCTGAAGCAATGCTTTGTCCCGCACCGATGCCAGATAAGCCGTTGTTACGGCATCAATAAGCTGGTGAGCATCCCAGGTCGTAAAATTAGCCGTTGACTCAGTCGGACCTGCGGGTTTGTTTGGACTTGTTACGAGCGCAGTTTTGCCGGTCGTAGCCCGACCATAAAATTTGTAGCGGTTCTGCTGGAAATATTGCCAATACACATCGGCCAGCACCGATTGCAAGACCGATTTTGCTGGTTCAGGCGTATCAATTATGTCAGCCTGAAGCGATTTTACCAATTCCACGTAGGCATTCTCATCCGAATAGCTTCGGAAAATCAGGCGGTGCATAGCGGCCTTAGCTACCTGCGGATAGTTTTTCTGGGCTTTAGCCTCTTTATATATTCGATTAGCAATTTCCAGCGCTGACTTAGGTAATCCCTTAGCCGCCAGCGAATCGGCACGTTTCCAGTCACGGGCATAATCGGACTGCGGACGATTTTGCGCCGATGCAGCCAGGGCAATAAATACAAAGAGAATAGACAAATAAGAATGCATAATGTATGGCGGAAGTCGATTGCTGGAATAGATGAATATACAGGTGCTTTTCCACAACGTTCGCTACTATGATTCTGATTCGTATGGAAGGGTTTAATAAGGATCGTTAAACGATACAGAAAGAAGCAACCCCAATCTACTACCAAATACACTCTAGGATCACTATAACACGTTTACGATAGCTCCGGAGTTTAAAATGTCCTCATTAAAACGTCATCGGCCATGTTAACCCTTGTGTTCCTTACCTATCTTTATCCCAACCTGAATTATTTAATTATTGACGCTATGCCTGCTATTCTACTACTTCTGGCTTGCCTTCTTTCATTTTCTGCGCCCCAAAAGCCCCCAAAGGTTGATAAAACCTATCCGATAGGCCAGATTAAAACCAACATGGGCGAGGTGCTTTTTTGGCTATATGATGAAACGCCTACCCATAAAGCGAGTTTTATGAAACTCGCCAACCAAGGATACTGGGATACGCTTACCTTCAATCGGGTAATTAATAATTTTGTCGCACAGGGCGGTTGCCCCGATACGCCAGCGGGTTTTGCCGGATCACCTTATTTATTGAAGCCTGAGTTCAATAAGAACATTCGGCATGTATACGGAGCCGTTGGTGCCGGGCGTGACAATAATCCGGAAAAGCTCTCCGCCGGTTGCCAGTTCTATATTGTCCAGAACAAGAAAGGGCTCGCCCGTCTCGATGATAACTATACCGTATTTGGGCAGGTTTTTAAGGGAATGGATATTATAGATGCTATTGTTGCGGTCAAAACCGACACGACCAATACGCCATTGACGCCAATTAAACTGGATGTAAATATTATCAATCTTACGGCTTCAGAATTAAAAAAACAGGGCTATACCGTTAAGTAGCCTTGTTTTTTTAATTTAATACTTCCATCTATTGCTTCAGCAAGAAAGCCGTTAAATCTGCCAGTTGCTGGTTGTTGAGTCCCATCGAAGCAGGGTCGGGCATAAGGCTGCTTTTGTATTGGCGACGTGAGAAAACCTGATCGGTTGGAATCGTATGCTTATAGCCTTTAATACCTTTTATCACTACCGATTGATCGCCATCACTGACGAGAAAGCCGTAAAAAGTCTGTCCTTTTTTGGTCGTAATTAGCCAAGGTTCGTAGCCGAAGGCAATGCCCGAGCTTGGGTGTACGATAGCGTCCAAAAGACCGTTCTTGTCAAATTTCTGGTGAATTTTAGTCAATTCCGGGCCAACGTCATTGCCTTGTTGACCATGCCGGTGACAGGTAGCACAATTTGTTTTAAAGATCGTTCGGCCGGTCTTCTCATCACCTGTTAGCAGGGCAATCTGCGCGATTTCCGGGTCTGAACTGGTTGTCGTTACAGTTTCAGCCGTTTTGATAGGTGCTGCTTCAGAAACTGTCGGTTGCGGTTGAGCGGGAGCTACAGGAGCCGTTTCAACCACAATTGGCGCTTCTTGTTTAGCCGGAAAATAATCTTTCGCCATCGTCCGAACGCTCTGGTCTGGGTTTTTCAGAATCGTTGCGGTTACAGCTTTAATTAATTTGTCCGACAGTTTTTTATCGGCGGCCAGACCGACCAGAATTTTGCCACCTTCCGGGTCACGGGCCATTTCTAAAGCCATTTTTCGTTTTTCAGCGTCAGTTTTATACTCGTCTAACAGTACTTGCCGATTAGTCAGCATCTTCTGTTCGCCCATAGAAACCTTGGTTGGCATTATTTCTTCCCAGTTCAGGAATTTCGCCCAGTCGTTACCTCTTCGGAAATTCATCCAGTAGATAGCTTGGTCGGCAACATCTTTATCTGCCGATTTCGATAAATCGACCATCGCTTTTGCCGCCTGTGGAGTTTTAATAAATCCCAAGGTTACAATGGACTGCTTGCGGGCTTCGGCGGTGAGCGACGGTGCTTCGGCACGTTTTTTCAGCATCGTTACGGCAGATGGCGGATGTAATTCCCACACGAGGTTAGCCGTTCGCTGGTCCCATTCGACCGGTTCCTGGGGCATCGTCTGACGAAGGTCAAAAAACAACGCTTCTTCTTTTCCATCAGCCGCCTGACCAAGCGCATCCAAATACCAGCGATCTTGCCCATCATAGCCCTTCACCAAATTCATCAATATAAACCGGCAATCTTCAAAGGGAACATCACGCAGGGCAATGGCAACTTCTCGCCGAACGGCAGCACTGCGATCGGTGGACAAATTACCCATAAGCGGCAACAAAGCCCGTTGTGATGCTGTGAGAGCCGCAATCGACTTAGAGTTTTCGGGTGTAATGCTGCGCAGCGCTCTAAATGCCGCCATCCGTACAGGGGCATCGACGGCTTTGAGCAATCGCTCGACCTCAAATTGACCCTCGGCTCCAAGTTGGGCTAACAGGAAAATAGCCCGTGCCCGGTGATACGGATTCGACGATCCCAGAAGTGCCATTACGGGTTCAACGACTTTCTCTCCCTGCTCAGCGAGTGCCTCAAACCCCAGCATCCGAACATTTACGGCTGGGCTCAGTAGCGCGGCAATTTGTCCTTGTGTCGTACGCAACTCTAGTTTAGGAACTTTTAGATTTTTGCCTTTAGGCGTGATGCGATAAATACGACCATAGCCTTTGTGGTCCTGCATCTGATGGCCACCCACAACGGGATCATACCAGTCGGCAATGTAAATAGCACCATCCGGGCCAACAGCTACATCACTGGGACGAAACCACTTGCGAGTGTCAGTCGTGGAGGCATCCCATTTGTAGTTCGGATCAACCTGAGGAAATGTGCTGATAAAATCGGTGCGGGGCAACCGGTAGCCTGCCCCTAAAGGCTCTGGTTTATAGCTAAAAATCACATTACGGCCGGCTTCTGCACTGAGCAACATGCCCCGGTATTGCGGCCCGAGTTCATCGCTCTCATACATAACCATTCCCGTAGGCGAACCAGCTCCCGTAATATCGCCAGCGGGCATTACGCCGGGATCTTCCTGATGCCAGTGTGCGATTGGAATCGTTTGACCAGGACGCTGATCGCCTTGCCAGTACCGAGTGCCATCGTTACTAAAATATCCGGCGTTTGCGCCCTCCATCAAAAAACTCGTGCGGCAGGCAACTACCTGATCGTCGTTGTCGTTTTGCCACATGTTACCGTAAGAATCCAGCGCAGTTTCGTAATTGTTACGAAAGTTGTGCGCCATCACTTTTAAGTTAGAGCCATCGGCATTGATGCGCAGCGCTATACCGCCAGTCCAGATTCGCCCATCATCGCTCACCTGATTGCCGTGGTTAATTTTGTTGTAGGGCGTTCCGCCAACGTACAAGCTTCCCGAACGAAGTGTCCAGCCATCTTTATCGGTCACGGAGTGTGGCCCGGCGTTCCCGGTGTTGAAATAATATTTCCCATCGGGTCCGGCAACCACGGCATGCAGGGCATGATCGTGATCTAAACCACCGAAACCGGTGAGCATAATCTCTTTTTTATCAGGCTTATCGTCGCCATTTTCGTCCGTATAAACGACCAGATTGGGCGAGCAGGACACAATAATTTTGTTGCCAATAACGGCAATCCCCAAAGGCGACACCAAATCTGGGTCTGTTACAAACACCTTGCTGTTGTCGGCTTTGCCATCGCCGTTGGTGTCTTCCAGAATGATAATACGTTCACCGTCAGGATGGTCAAGCCGACCTTCGGGTTTGTTATTGAATTTTCGGTAATTAACGGCCTCCGTAATCCACACCCGACCTTTGGCGTCGATGTCCATATTGGTGGGATTATAAAACATGGGCGCTTCGGCCCAAAGGGTGGCTTCGAGGTCGGCGGGCAAATAGAGTGCGTTCGAATCTGGCCCAACCATTAGGCTTTGTTGCCGGGATGGCTCGCTATTGGGCGATGGAGTACGAAAATGAACATCCGGCCGGAATGTTTGTCCGGCCAGGTATAAAAACCCAAGCGTTATGAAAACGAATGGGAGTGGGTCAATTGATAAATTACTGATTTTCATATACGTTATACTTTCACACAAATAGCGACCGCACGGTCTTGTTGTTTGCAATGTAACTTTCCAGCATCGACTTTCCTTTGGGCACAGCGCCTTCTATTTGTAGCCAACCGGTGTAGCCAATGTCGTTTAACGCCTGCCGAACGCTCGGTAAATTGACCTTTCCCTGCCCGAGTAAATACCCATTTTCTTTTAAATGTATTTCGCAGATTCGGTCATTACCCAGCGTGCGAATTTCTTTAAAAATGTCGTAACCCATATCCAACGAGTTGCATACGTCATAGTAAATCTTCACAGCGGGCGAGCCAACAGCATCTAAAATAGCGATATGTTCGGCCGCAGACAACCACGATTCGATACCGAACACCACGCCAGCTTTTTCGGCTTTCGGGGCCACGGTCTTCAACCGTTCTATGACGACCTGAGTACACTGCGGGTCATTTTTTAAGTCATTTTTCGAGAAGAAAGCCAATAGAATATTTTTTACACCTAGATTTTTTGCCACATCTACACTATCCTGCACCCACAGTTCAGCACGCGGATCTGATTTATAAGGAATTTGATTTAATAAGCCAATGGCCAACCCGCCAATTTGAACGCCCGACTGACGAGCCGCGTTTTTAATCAATTGTTGCAGTTCTGGCTTTCGCAGGTGGTCATGGCCAGAAGCCGTATTCAAACTTACTTGTATGCCATCGAGACCGATTTGTTTCGCCACCTCAAAGGCTTTTATATCGCCCGCCGGACCAATAGACCAATCGCAGGCACCAATGTTGAATCGGGTTTTTACTCTTTTTGTTTCAGAAAAAGCGGGGTACGCCAGTGCAGAAAAACCAGCGCTAAGTGAGTAATGTAATGCGTCACGACGATTCATTTGTAAATGTCGGTAAGGTGTCTCAAAGATACATATCTATAAAATATCCAACATTAACTATCTTAATACTACGATTAGAGACTTCGTATCAACAGTTACTTTACACACGTTAAACGTACTAATGAGCAAGATTTAGTTCAATGGAGACATATTACCTTGAATGAGTACGATTTTTTTTGCTCCGCTTCCAACCGTTTGATTATAAATGAGGTCATTGGATTGTCAACGTTGCTATGCAGGATGAATACGAATTAGTTGAAGGGTGCCGACGGCAGGACCGAATTGTGCAGCGACAGCTCTATGAGCGGTTTGCCGGGAAGCTCTTTGTCGTTTGTAAACGGTATATACACGACCCAGACGAAGCTGAAGATGTTCTACAGGATGCATTTGTAAAGATTTACCGGCATATCGATTCATTCCGATTCGAGTGTCCACTGGAAGCCTGGTTAAAACGAATAGTTATCAATACAGCTCTAAAAGCCATACGCAAACAAAAACCGTGGGAACACACTGCCGATGTGCAGGAACTGGCACCAACATTGCCACAAGCCGACGAAAGTTTGCCCGCATTGAATTACCAATATCTATTGAAACTGATTCAGGAATTGCCCCCCGGTTGCCGGGCAGTTTTTAATCTGTATGCTATTGAAGGATACAATCACCCGGAGATTGCCGAGATGCTCGACATCGCCGAGGGAACGTCTAAATCGCAGTATTCCCGAGCACGGGGCCTCTTACAACAAAAATTACAATCAGATAAACGGTTTGCAGATGGGCACCCTGCCCAGGGTCGCACATCATGAAAAACGGTAATGAAATGGATGAATTAGAAAAAAACCTACCGGACGATTTTTGGCGGAAGGCGTTTGACGAAGCTGCCGAGACGCCACCACCGCGCGTTTGGGCAATTATTGAACGTCGACTGGATGAATCTGACGGACCGAAAATTTTACCACTCTGGGGAGCAGTTCTGGCATCATCACGCCCACTAGTCATGTGGGGAACGGGTCTGGCAGCTACCGTCGCGTTACTACTCGTTGGCTGGTGGGTAGTCAATACTCAATCGGGCACACAATCTGTAGCGCAGACGCAACGAGTTAACCAAACTCAACGTGTAGCTACTTCGAAGGGCTTACCAGCGGAAGCAACACCGGCTGCGGTATCGACGGATAAAGCGAATAATAGGCAAGCAGATGCTATTGTCTCTATTGAGAGAGCCTTGTCAAAGTCGGTACGACTAGTGGGTTCAGCAGCGCAATCGTTGAGCCCAAAATCGGCTGAAAGGGTTGCCCAATCAACGACAAAGCTGATTGGCCCAATCAATTCTGTGGAAATCCAACCGGAGCCAGCACTTGCTTCAATAGCCTTGCGCACGACAACAGCTTTCGAATTCAATTCATCGGTTAGCCGAGGGTCAATTGTATCGTATGCAGCAAATGGGCGTTCATCCGCAGCAGCTAGTAAGCAATTAATCAATTCGTTAGCAGCGTATAATAAACTTGAGGGAAAACCATTTCGTTTACGCAGGCCGGGTATGATTCAGCGAATTGTCTGGATTCGGCCAGCGGAGTTAGAAATGACGCCAGAAGTCAATAAATCCAGGCAAAAAACACGAGAGATGTGGGCGTCGGTAAGTATGATGCCGGGCTCATTTAATCCATTAGTATCGGTGCAGTCTGTTCAACCAGCCAGTACGGCTCTTGTTTCTGCGGCTACCTCAAGCCAGTCGGCGGTCAATAGCCGGGCTAATTTTTCTGTCGCTTATCAGGCAGGGGCGGGTGTTCAATTAACCGAACACTGGTCAGTGGAGTCAGGCATTGGCTATCTTTCGGGACATTCAATGGTTGAAACACCGGGGCAACAGGCGTTGGCATCCGGTCAGATGGATATACTGGCAAACCGAAATGCAGGAAACAGCAATTTATACGTTGATGCTCTGCGCACGAGTTCGCAGGCCACTACCGTGGCGGCTAGTGTGCCACAGGCGGGCTACAGCAATGTAGTGGCGAATACGCTCCAGGCACAGTCTGTATATGATAGCCGTAATCTGCAAACGGTCAGTAATAATTACCAATATGTACAGGTTCCGGTTCAGGTAGGTTATCAGTTTCGGCCTCGTAAACGACTGAGTATGGCCGTATTGGGAGGATTGCTCACCAATATTTTCGTGCGAAATACCGTTGGCGATGCGCTGGTGGTTACGGGCAAAGATGGCGTTTATCGACCTGTTTCGCTGGCGGCTACAATGGGAGCAAGGTTCCGCTACCGGCCATCGCGACGGTGGTCGGCATCACTGGCCGGAGTTTACCAACCTTCGTTAGAAGCGGGTACTAAAGCTGACTCCCAAGTGCAAAGTCATCCTACGTCGGCAGGCATGAGTTTCGGCGTCGATTATCACTTTTAATTACTGGTTGGCGAACAATTTCAGCACCTCACTGAAAGCTATAATTGATCCAACTTTTAATTTATTATACGTTATGAAAACGACTCTTTTCTCAACAACCATTGCGATAATTGGCATGCTGTTGACAGCCGTCAGTTGTAACACATTAACGGTTACCCCCACGCCGGGGACAGGCACAGCGAATGAATTACGGGTTTCGGCGCCATTTACCGACCAGACTACTCAATTCGCTTTTGAGCTGGCCCAACGGGTAAACGCGGAGGAAGGCCAGGCTAAAAATATATTTATTTCGCCATTGAGTCTCCATATCGCCCTGGGTATGATTATGAACGGAGCTAATGGTCAAACGGCGCAGGAAATACAGAAAACCCTAAAGCTAGATGCCCAAACCCTGGCCGAAGCCAATGCGACCTATCAAAATCTGATAACGAACCTTCCTAATGTCGATTCAAAAGTCACGATGACATTGGTAAACTCAGTTTGGTATCGGAATACGTTTTCGGTTGAAAACTCATTTCAGGACTTGTTGAAACAGACGTTTAATGCGGAGATTTCGGCTCAGGATTTCACTAGTCCCGCTACAGTCATGACGATTAACAATTGGGCCAGTCAGAAAACCAATGGTAAAATCACGAAGGTGATTGACCAGATTAAGCCTGATAATGTCATGTTCCTGATGAATGCACTGTATTTCAAAGGTGACTGGAAAACCCAGTTTGACGCTAGCAAAACCATTGACGCACCGTTTAAACTGACCTCAGACGTCACGACCAGCGTACGTATGATGCGCCTTAATACCGAATTAAACCGTGCTTTCCGGCCTACCTATACGGCTTTTGAGCTTCCTTATGGTTCAGGTAATTATTCGATGACCGTATTACGACCCGCCGATAATATAACAGCTGATGCCCTGATAAACAGCCTGAATAGTTCAGAATGGACGCAGTTGCAGAAAGACATGACAAAAGGCACATTGGATATTGGCCTGCCTAAGTTTACGTTAACCTACGCAATCAATCTGAACAATACGCTGAGTGCTATGGGAATGCCAACCGCTTTGACCGATCAGGCCGACTTTACTAAAATAAATGCGAAAGGTGGTCTGACGCTGAGTTTCGTCAAACAGAATACGTTTGTGGCTGTGGATGAGAAAGGTACCGAAGCGGCTGCGGTTACAACGGGCGGCATTTCGACAACGGCAGTTCCGTTACCATTGCTTTGTGATCGGCCATTTGTATTCATCATTCATGAAAAGACGTCAGGAACGGTGTTATTTGTGGGTAAAATTGCCGATCCGACTAAAACCGAATCATGAAAAACCTAACGATAGTTTCCATACTATTCATCATACTGACTAGCCAGTGCAAACAGGAGGAAACGGTAGTGGCCCCGCAAATCGCGAATCTTATAGGCACCTGGCGGCTTGTTGAACCGGATTCATCGTATGCGGTGACCCTCACATTTGCGTATGATATGGAGAATCCACCGCATGATATCACTCCTTTTCTGGCCAGTGGCAAAGCACAGGTGAATACCTACACGTTACGATTATTTGCTACGCTGGATGGTATGATGTCGGCGGATGATTTGGCCAGCACGAAAGTAGCTGGATCGCCCGAGGCTATGAAAGCTGAACAAACGTACTTTACAAACCTGAAAGCCGCTGTGCGCTATGAGTTAACAACAGACAACAGCCAATTGCGTCTTTATCACGGCGGAGAACAACCTCATTTAATGGTGTATAAACGAATGAAGTAGTAATTCCCCTCCAATATCAACGATAATTTATTGCCCTTTTTGTGTAAGATCAACATTGCCCGGCCGTAATAAAGACAGCCGGGCAATTTTTTTAGCTGTCTCCAACGCTTTCACTCAGATCGGGGTCTTGCGTCTACACCCTCAATCCTTACATTTATGAAAGCAATTCGTTTACTTGTTTTTCTACTACCCTTTCTGTCTTTAACGAGTTGTACAGACAATTGTAAAGAAACACGTACGTTCCGGCGCTACACGCCTATTACGTTCACCGCTACGCAACTCAGGCAAGGCGTTCAGACAGAATCTCCACAACCGCTGGTCAACCCTGGAAAAATTTACACGAAAGACCAGTTTCTGTTCATCAATGAATTGAAGCAGGGCATTCACATTATCGACAACCGGAATCCCTCGGCTCCGACACCTGTAGCCTTCCTTCGGATTCCGGGTAACGGCGATATTGCCATTCGAAATAACATTTTATATGCCGATAGCTACATGGATCTCCTTGCGTTTGACATTAGCAATCCAGCGTCTGTTCAGGCCGTAAATCGCGTACCAAATGTGTTCCCAAGCGGTTCGTTTGAAGGAGGCTGGTGGAGTTATGATGCTACGAATCAAATTCTCTATGATCAGCAAGTCAGCTACGCAACCGAAACGATCGACACAAACTGTGAGGAAGGAGTCGCCCCAAATAACTGGTGGTCTGGTGGCGTTGCCTTTAATGCATCTTCGAGTTTGACTACTAATGATAACTCGGGCAACTCAACAAACGGCATGGCCGGTTCAATGGCGAGGTTTGCCCTTTACGATGATTACCTGTACACGGTCAATCAGTCAACGATGCAACTGTTCAACATTAAAACGCCCGCAGAACCGAAACTCGGCAACAAGATCCAGATGAATGGGGGTATTGAAACTATTTTCCCCTATAAAGACAAGCTATTCGTCGGTTCGCAAACGGGCATGTACATTTATGACAATGTCAACCCTGAAAAACCCGTACAACTATCTGTTTTTCAGCATGCCCGCGTATGTGATCCAGTTGTCGTGCATGATAATATTGCTTATGTAACCCTGCGCTCGGGAAGTCAGTGTGGTGGATTTACGAATCAGCTGGATGTCGTTGATATTACAAACCTACTGAATCCTAAATTGCTCAAAAGCTACCCGATGCGTAATCCGCATGGCTTAGGCATTGCCTTTCCTAATTTGTTTATCTGCGAAGGCGCCTACGGTCTTAAATCATTTGATATGCGCGACGCACTGAATATTGACCGCAACTTGTTGCAACACATCGAAGATTTGAATGCTTTTGATGTCATTCCATTAGAAAAATCGCTGTTATTAATTGGCAAGGATGGCTTTTATCAGTTCGATGTCAGTAATCCGCGTCAACTGCGCCAGTTAAGCCATATTCCGGTTAGCCGCCTAACCTATTATTAAGCAACGCCATGAAACTACTTCTTTTCCTTTTCATGATCGTATTGGTTTTTGGAAATTCGCATGCTCAAACAACTTTTCAGCGACCGACCTACGTAAATTATACAGAATTGGGTGGGCTATTCGGACGAGTGGCTTCGGGAGCAACAACAACGCAGACGGTAGAGAACCGGCTCAGTTTTACGGCACAAACATTCAACGGTATCCAATTAAGCCGTCGGCTGGCGGCAGGCGGTCTGGTGGGTATTGACTGGTATAAAGCGGCCCTGTTGATGCCCATCGGGGCGGGACTTCGTTTCGACTTAGCCCGACACCCGCACCAAAACGTACGATTGCTGGCTATTGCCGATGCTGGCTATGGGTTTGCCTGGCTTCACAAAGGCTCTACAGGATATGAGGTAACAGGCGGCTGGATGATAAATCCGGGGATTGCTTTGCGGGTTGGAAAACCAGCATCAACGGCTTTTGTTCTATCACTTTCGTACAAACGTCAGATTGCCGATATCCAAAAACCTGTCACTGGAAACGACATTCAACGGGATGAACATCGAATTTATAATCGGTTGTGTTTTCGAATGGGTATCGCTTTCTGAAACATTTAATAGGTAATCTCGGTTGTACACATGGCTGTTATGCCATTTATGCATGACCCTTAGCCAAACCACTATGAAAAAAATTGCTTTATCAGTTATTGGCAGCTCGCTATTTGTCGCCGGTTATTATCATGTGCATCGCCAGACGGCTTACATAACCGTAAAAAATACACAGGCCAGTTCCGAAACAGTTGCACCACCAATGCCAGCACATCCGCTTAAAACCCTTCCGGTTTTTGCCTCCAGATTATCTGACCAGAGAAATCATTCTTAAACGAATATATCTTAAAATCAAACAAAATGCCCCGTCTGAAAATTCAGACGGGGCATTTTGTTTGATAACCTATAAGCTTGATTATTAAGCCATAGCAAATTTACCCTGGTTGCGTTTCCGCTCGTTTTCGTCTAAGTAAACTTTACGAATTCGCATCGACTTCGGTGTCACTTCAAGGTATTCATCCTTCTGGATATATTCCATTGATTCTTCGAGCGAGAACGAGATTTTCGGGGCGATCCGAACGTTTGTGTCCGAACCCGAAGCCCGCATGTTGGTCAATTGTTTGGCCGTTTGCACGTTCACCACAATATCATTCTGGCGGTTATGTTCGCCAATTACCATGCCTGCATAAATTTCGTCGCCCGGTTCAACGAAGAACGAACCCCGATCCTGAAGTTTGTCAATCGAGTAAGCCGTGGCCTGACCGCTGGTCATTGAAATCAGCGAACCGTTGATACGCTCAGGAATTGGACCTTTATATTCTTGGTATTCTTTGAACCGGTGACTCATTACGGCTTCACCAAACGTAGCTGTCAGAACGTTGGAACGCAACCCGATCAAACCACGCGATGGAATTTCAAACTCAAGGTGCTGTAAGTCGCCTTTTGGCTCCATGATCAGCAATTCGCCCTTGCGCTGGGTAGCTAATTCGATAACCTTTCCGGCTGTTTCTTCCGGTACGTCCACCACGAGGGTTTCAATCGGCTCCAGTTTATGGCCCTTTTCGTCTTCTTTGTATAGAACCTGTGGCTGACCAACCTGCAATTCGTATCCTTCACGACGCATGGTTTCGATCAAGACCGACAAGTGAAGAATACCCCGACCGTAGACCAGGAAACGATCTTCACTGTCGGTAGCTTCTACACGAAGCGCCAGATTTTTTTCAATTTCTTTGTAAAGGCGTTCACGTAAATGACGTGATGTCACGAACTTACCTTCCTTACCGTAGAAAGGCGAGTTGTTGATCGTGAACAACATGTTCATCGTTGGCTCATCCACCGAAATACGGGGTAGTGCTTCCGGGCTGTCGAAGTCAGTTAATGTGTCACCGATTTCGAATTCTTCTAAACCCGTAACAGCACAAATATCACCACAAGCAACTTCGGCTACTTTGACTTTGCCAAGACCTTCAAACGATTGAAGTTCTTTGATTTTTACCTTCTTTACCGTACCATCTGCTTTAATAAGGCCCATAGTAGCGCCTTCTTTCAGCGTTCCGCGATGCACACGACCAATAGCAATCCGACCAACGAAGGTTGAATAGTCAAGTGATGTGATTTGCATTTGTGGCAACCCTTCGTTCATAGGCGCTGGCGGAATATTTTCAACAATGGTATCGAGCAGATACGTGATGTTGTCGGTTGGAGTTTTCCAATCCGGTCCCATCCATCCTTGTTTCGATGAGCCATATACCGTTTGAAAATCTAATTGATCTTCAGTAGCACCCAGGTTAAACATCAAGTCGAATACCTGTTCGTACACTTCGTCTGGACGGCAGTTTTCTTTGTCGACTTTGTTAACGACAACAATTGGCTTCAACCCTAACTGAAGGGCCTTGCCTAATACGAAGCGAGTCTGTGGCATAGGGCCTTCAAAGGCATCAACCAGCAGACAAACACCGTCGGCCATTTTCAAAACGCGTTCAACCTCACCACCGAAGTCACTGTGGCCCGGTGTGTCAATAATGTTGATTTTAACGTCTTTGTAACGAACCGATACGTTTTTCGATACGATGGTTATTCCCCGCTCGCGTTCGAGGTCGTTGCTATCCAAGATCAGGTCGCCAAATTCCTGATTGTCCCGAAAGAGCTTGGATGCGTGAATAATCTTGTCAACCAGAGTCGTTTTGCCGTGGTCAACGTGGGCGATGATTGCTATATTGCGAATTGATTGCATACAAAACAAATGTTATCTGAACCGGAACACTAACCTTGGCCGGGTTCAACGGCTTTTCACGATAGTATTAGCTTGCTGAATAGAAAAAAACCAAATTAGCTAAATCTGCAAGATTTAAACTCAAATAATTCCAAGCCGCAAAGGTACAAATTTTTACGCTCAAACACAGATTTTTACAACTAATAAAACGAAAAAAGGCCCATGTAAGGGCCTGACTATGATATAAGTACAATTTCTTAACAATTGCTTAATGATTTGGGCATCCACAGGCATTTTTCTTACGAAAAAGACCTGTATTAAACAGTCCACCACGCTTCGGTTTGTACCCTTTTCGCTTGCCGCCAATAGCACTTATCTCGGTGCTGTTTTTAGATGCCATCGTTTCCAACGGCACGTTGATTAGAACCACCGATGCAGCAATCATTAAAATGATTTTTGTCTTTTTCATAACCAGCTCATTTCTTACCTAACGTCAAATAAACTACTTTCGTCACGCTGCCATCATTTTTTTGTTAAATGACTCAAAACCCTGACTTTCTAATTGTTTACGGAACCCTTCGCCCACCGTTCGACAATACGTTTTCCCAATACCTGCGTCAACGGGGCCGTTATGTAAACGAAGGTTCGTTTACAGGCCAGGCTTTCGACATGGGTAGTTATCCCGGCGCCATTTACCAGGAAGCCAGCAACAGTCGTGTGTATGGTTCAGTATTCGATATTAGCAATCAGAAAGCAGCCATCTTAACCTATCTGGATTATTACGAAGGTGTTGGCGATCAGTTTGAGCAGCCAACTGAATACATCCGGTCTGTTGTTCCGGTTCAGTTTAACGATGTAACCGCTGACTGCTGGATTTATCTATACAATTTACCGACTGACGATAAGCCCCTGATTGAATCCGGCGATTACGCCCAGCACATTGGGAATCCATATAAATTACCAGCCTAATCTATAGTCAACTGATTATTAAAAAACGTGCCGATTCCTCAAGGAATCGGCACGTTTTAATTTTCTATAGGCCAATTGCTTAGCGCGGTCCCCGCGAACGCCCACCTCCACCACCATAGCTTCTGCCACCACCGCTATAACCACCGCGAGCGTTAGGAAGACTACCTCCATAATTACGCGGTGCTGGCGAATAATAACGTGGCTGCGGTCGAACAACTACCGGAGGTCTATAATAACCATACGGACGATAGCCGTAACCGTAGCCATTGTTGTATCCATAATAAGGACGGGCACCATAATAACCACCTCCGTAGCCAACGCCTGTATTTACATAGGCGGGTCCGCAACTGGTCATCAGAACGACCAGTAAACCAGCCGTTAGTAAGGGCAAGAGTTTTATCGTTTTCATGATCTTTCCTTTAATTATTAATTTATTGAACCCTCTACCAATAGTTTGGACTAACCGAACCGATTAAAATAGCTGGTTAATCCAAACGTTTATTTTAGCCTGTTTCGTTTACCAGCGGTGTCCGCCATGGCCACCACCATAGTTTCTGCCGCCACCACCAAATCCTCGGCCACCACCGCCACCATAACCATAGTTTACATATGGACGAACAATTACTGGAGGGGCGTAGACCACAGGAGGCCCAATTATTACTCGGGGCGGAACAATCACGACCTGAGGCTGCACAGGATATACCTGCCCATACTGATTATAACCACCATTTGGATAAGCTTGCCCGTACCCGTTTGGATAGCTTTGGCCATAGCCGTTATTGTACCCATTTGGATAATTCTGATTTGGGTAGTTCTGGCCGTAACCATTACCATTTGGGTAGCTCTGGCCGTAGCCGTTACCATTTGGATAAGCCTGACCATAGCCATTGCCCGGTCCGTAAACTTGACCAAAACTAACTGTAGCCACGCCCAACAACAGACCAGCTATAATTCCACTCCATTTTATCGTTTTCATCGCTATGGTAGGTTTTCACCCGATTTGTTAGTTAGACATCTCTTAACCTATTGCGTTTAATTAAAACGAGAAGAAACGGGTTAAAGTTTAATTAAAAGCCTGACCACTAGCGAGCAGTCAGGCTTTTACTAAATAGAAGAGCAAACAAATTAAGCTTTCAATTTATCTTTCAGGTAAGCCAGCGCCAGTTTATAAGCATCGGCAGAAGCTTCTTTGTTATAGACCGGGTTGCTTGGGTTAGCAAAACCATGTCCGGCATCATACATTTTCACCGTTATCTTTTTACCGGCCTTTTGCATATTCTCTTCAAACGTCTTTACCGACTCAGGTGAGATCCCCTTGTCCTGACTGCCAAAAAAACCTAATACGTCGGTGTCAAGTGTTTTCAATTTTTCTACATCCTGTTCCGGGCGACCATAATACATGATGCAACCTTTAGCCTTTTGCCCTTCCAATAAAGCAGACTGGAGGGAAAGCATACCACCGAAACACCAGCCAACACTGGCAAATTCGGCCTGAGGACCAGCATAAGCAATAGCCCCTTTCTGGATACTCGAAAGCCGTTCTTTATTGGCTCCCTGCATTAATTTGCCCGCTTCGGCAGGCTCGGTAGCCACTTTGCCATCATACATGTCAACCGCCAGCACGTTCACATCCTTGAGGTCGTTGTAAAACGTTTCCGCTTGTTGTTTGATGTTGTCATTCAGGCCCCACCATTCCTGATAAACCAATAGCCATTTGTTGGAAGGCTTTTTTGCTTTGAGCAGGAACCCGTTTGCCGATTGGCCGTCGGAGGTTGAGAATTTTACCATCTCACCAGCACCCGTGTACGTGAAAGGGAGGGGAGCCTCGTGCAACCGTTGGAAAGCGGGATCTGCGGCCATTGCCGACATGTCATTGCCAGCCAACCGTTTGGCGGGTACATGGCAAACCGGAATCGTTGTTTCTTTAGGCTGTGCTGGCTTTAAATTTAGGAGGGACAGCAGGGACATAAAGAAGGATAGTCCAGTAATAAATACAATTTTCATATGTATGTAATGATTAGTTAATTTAGGTAACTGACCGAGTAAGGAATTAGTTAAACAGCAAATGGGTAAACCAGCTGCAATCTGCAGTCAATTTACCCATTTGTTAATCTCAAAACTTAGCCCGGTTGTATTTTAACCAGAGATTTATGCTTTCACTAACTCAAAAATGGTAATCTCTGGTAGAATGCCAACCCGACCGGGATAACCAATGTACCCATAGCCCCGATTAACGTACAGCCGTTGGTCGCCATCCTCATATAAGCCTGCCCATTGTTTGTAAAAGTATTGGGCCGGACTCCATTTCACGTCGCCAATTTCGACACCAAATTGCGCTCCGTGGGTATGCCCGCTAAAGGTTACGTCAATGTCTTTATATTTGGGCCGTACCTCCGCATCCCAGTGCGTTGGGTCATGGGAGAGAAGAAGTTTGACCGGGTATTCTTCTGTGCCCTGGTAGGCTTTCGCCAGATTACCCGCTCGCAGTGCGGCTGGGCCAAAGCCAAGATTCTGTACGCCAATGAGCGCAATTTTGTCGCCGTTCTGTTCCAGAATCTTGTTCTCATCCAGCATGATGTTCCAGCCCATTTGCTTGTGGGCAGCTATCACGTTCAACACATTTTGCCGCTCGGCCTGAGCGCTTGGCCACTGCACGTATTTGCCATAATCGTGATTACCAAGCGTTGAATAAACGCCCATCGGGGCTTTCACTTTATTAAATACGTCGATATAGCTATTCACTTCTTCGGCGTGGCTGTTAACCAGATCGCCGGTAAAAAACACCATATCGGGTTTTTGGCCGAGTAACATTTCAACACCACCTTTTACGGCTGTTTTATTGAAAAAACTACCCGAGTGAATGTCTGAAATCTGGGCAATGGTCATTCCATTGAAACCAGAAGGCAAATTTTTCAATGGGAGTTTAATTCGTCGGATCCGGTAATCGTGCGCGCCAGACAGGATTCCCCATGTAAAGCCAACAAAAGGTACGGCTCCCGCTACCAACGCGGTTTTCATCAAGAAGTCTGACCGGGTAATGGTATCCGTGGCCGGCATGGTTGTACGGGTCGTATCTTCAACGGCTTCACGAACCTCGGGTTTGTAAAACAAGGAAACGATCCAGCGAAAAAACCGGCCAATATCATCAATCAGAATAATCAGTACGGCAAATATTTTCGAGAAATATGGAATCGCGATGGCCGCCCATAGAAACGTGCGCGTATTGCGACTGATAGAATCGGGGGGAAGTAATTGCATAATTATAAACAGCAACAGCGACAAGGCCGTGAATCCCCAATAAATCAGGGCAATCATTCGCTGTGTACTTTCGGTAGCCGACCGGCTGAGGGTTTTAACAGCCTGAAAAACATACCAGTCAATCAGTAACAGGATAGCGGGAAGAATGAAAACCAGAACAGTACGATTCATAATTACTGATTAAATGTAAAATGAATAATGGATAATGATGGCTGAATCTAACAAACCATCATTACCCATTATTCATTCTGCATTATTTATTATTTCTTAAGCTAATTCTTCCTCAAATTCCTCTTTCATTTCCAGCGCGGGGTCTTTCTTGCCGAAGTACTTCATCCGAATGCGCTCGTTAATCCAGTATAAGCTAGGAACAATCACGAGCGTCAACACAGTCGAGAAGGTTAGACCGTAGATAATGGTCCAGGCCAGAATATTCCAGAATATGGAACTGTCACCACCCACAACAATATGTGGATCGAGATCACGGAAGAGACCAACGAAATCGACAGTTATACCAAGAGCCAATGGAATCAGACCCAGAACAGCCGCCGATGCGGTAAGCAATACAGGTGTTAGACGAATGCCACCCGCTTCAATAATTGCCTCACGAAGCGGAATGCCCCGACCGCGCAACTCTTCAATGAATTCGATGAGCAGAATCCCATTTTTCACCACAATACCGGCCAGCGAAATAATACCGACACCCGACATGATTACCGAGAAATCTTTACCCGTAAGGACAAATCCGAGCAACACACCAATCAACGACAGGAAGATGGTGACGAAGATAATCAGCGGTTTTACGACCGAATTAAACTGTGTAGACAGAATTAGGTAAATAAGCAGAATCGCCGTTCCAAAGGCCGAAATCAGAAAGCTCATTGACTCCTGCTGGTCTTCCTGTTCGCCACCCATTTTGATGGTATAGCCATTGGGTACATCAATATCCTTGATCGCTTCCTGAATCTGGCCCACAATTTCGTTTGCGTTATAACCCGGCACAACGTTCGAACCAAGCGTTACCAGACGTTCCTGATTTTTACGGTTAATCTGGCTAAACGTAGTCGAGTAGCTGATGTTTGTCACCGACGTAATGGGTACTTGCCGCAGTTGCCCGCCCATAACCATATCACGATAAACCACGTTTAAACTCAACAGCCGGTCAATCTGGCTCCGATCATCGGGTTTCAGGCGAACCATAATCGGGTATTCGTCCTTTGCATCACGGAATTTAGATATCTCTGTTCCGAACAAGGCTGTCCGAATAGTTGTGGCCACCTGAGCGGATGAAATTCCTTCTCGCTCGGCTTTTTCGCGGTCGATATCAATTACGATTTCGGGCTTGTTGGTAATCAAATCTGACTTTAACTGGTCAATTCCTTTGATACCATCCTGAGCAATTTTCTGCCGAACCTGTTTTTCTAATTTTTGCAGTTCGCTGAATTCTTCGCCTGCAATTTCGACAGAAATTGGCTTACCCGTTGGTGGCCCGTTCGATTCGCGCTCTACCGAAATTTCGGTGCCCGCTAATCCGCTCATGGCTGACCTCACTTTCGACAACAGCGAATCGGTCGATATTCCTTTACGTTCTTCGTTGCCTTTGAACGCTATCGTTACCTTCGATTTTTGGGGTGTTGCCGACCGGTCGGGATTTTGTGGATCGCCCGCATTCTTGCCAACGTTCGAGATAACCGAGTTAACAATATCCGTAGCATCATTGTCTTTCAGGACTTTGAACACCCGCTTCTCAATGACCCTTGTTACCGAATCTGTTACTTTAGCATCGGTGCCAACTGGCATTACGTTATAGATGTACACATAATCGGGTTCACCGCTTGGGAAGAAAAGCACTTTCGGTTTGGCAATACCAACGATAATAAAGGTTAGTATCAGCAGAACAAATGCACCCAGTACAACAAACGCCGGGCGCCAGCCTCTTAAGACCCACGAAATTAGTCGACGGTAGTTGTTTTTAAGCGATGGCAATGTCCGTTCCTGAAAAGGCAAAATCAATTTGGGCGTCAGAATGTAGTGATTGAACACATACAGAATAATGAACAATACAAACAGGTTTCCAATACCCCGATCAATTATATAGCCCACACCCGCCAGGGCAGCCATAATCATGAGTGGCCGTTTAATTTCCTGGAACCCTTGTTTGTCCTCATGGTTATCGTCTTCGTGCCGTTTCATAAACGTTACGGCGAAGACTGGGTTAATCACATACGCGACGAACAACGAAGCAAACAGGGTCAGAATGAGCGTTAGCGGCAGGAATTTCATAAACTCACCCACAATACCCGGCCAGAATAAGAGCGGAAAGAATGGCGCAATGGTGGTTAACGTACCCGAAAATACCGGCACAAATACTTCACCCGCAGCCGCTTTTACCGCCTGCTTAATATCCCAATCTTTGTTTTCATTGAAGAGCCGGTGCGAGTTTTCAATAACCACAATGGCATCATCCACCACGAGGCCTAAGCCCAGCAGGAAAGCAAACAATACCATTGTATTAAGGGTAAACGCCGTACCAACCATTGGCCCTAAAACCGGCATCAGCAGGAACCCTACCAGCGCCGAAAGCGGCACAGAAAGCCCAACGAAAATAGCATCGCGTATGCCCATAAAGAACATCAACACAATAACCACGAAAATGAACCCCAAGGCAACCGTATTAATCAGGTCATTTACATTTTCGCGGGTTCGTTCCGACTGGTCAGCCGTGATTTTGATATCTAAACCCTCCGGGAAGCGTGTTCCTTTATATTCTTCTATAGTTTTTTCAATGCGGTCGGCAGCCGAAATCAGGTTGGCTCCGGCACGTTTAACAACGTTCAGTGTGACAACCGACTTGTTGTTCAGACGGGCAAAATTCTGCTGCTCTTCAAAGTTATCACGCACATCGGCAATCTCACCAAGCTTAATTGTTGCGCCTGTTGCCGTACGGATTTGTAAGTTTTGAAGTTGGGTGATGTCGGTAAACTCACCTTTCACTCGCACCGTCCGGCGGACGCCATCAAGGCTCAGTTCACCGCCCGAGACGTTAATATTTTCGCTCTGGACAGCCTGCTGAATATCCGAAAACGCCAGACCCGCCGACTGCATTCGAGGCAGATCGACGTTAATCTGAATTTCGCGTTCGAGCGCACCAATAATATCCACACGCCGAATTTCAGGCATTCCTTCAATCACATCCTGTAAATCTTCGGCAAACTCTTTTAGTTGTTTCAGTGAATAATTACCGGCCATGTTAACATTCATGATTGGCAACTCCGAGAAATCGACGTCCTGTGCTGTTGGACCCGAATCGAGTTCTTTAGGCAAATCGGGCTTGGCTTTGTCAATGGCGTCACGAACCCGTTGCAAAGCTTCTGACGATTGTACATCAGGATTAAACTCAACCAGAATAACAGACACGTCTTGCAACGCATTCGATTTGATGCGTTTTACGCCCGAAATGGACTTCAACTGCTTCTCAATCTGCTTGTTAATTGTGTTTTCAATATCGGCCGGAGCCGTACCCACATATACGGTGTTGATATACACCTGGGGTATTTTAATGTCAGGAAACTGCTCTCTCGGCAGATTGACATACACCAACAGCCCGCCCAGTGTGATCAGGAAGGTGAAGATGTAAATCGCCGTTCGGTTCTCAACGCACCAGTTGGTGAATCCGAGGGTTTTATACTGTTCAAATTTCATATAGAAGAAGTTTGTAGTTTTTGATTGTAGAGCCACAGGCTTGCGTCTCTGCAATCAAAAACTGATCTACTAAAAACTGATTGCCTGTCCATCAACCAAATCCTGATACCCAGCCGTAACGACTTGATCACCCGCCTTTAACCCTTGCGTAATAGCAATTTGGCCACCGTATGATTGACCCGTTTTCACGGTTCGCGCTTTAGCTATTTTCTTGCCGCCTTCATTTACCGCCACATACACCAGCTGTCCATTTTCTGTACTTTGAATCAGGTTCTGATTAATGACAATGGCGTTGACCAGCGTTTGATCATTAATTTTTATGCGAGCCAGCATATTTGGTTTTAATGCATTGTCCGATGGGAGCGGAGCCTCAATCGTAAATGTCCGGCTGAGCGCGTCAACTGTTGTCGCCACAAACGAGATATGCGAGTTCAGCGTTTTTTTCAAGTCAGGAAAATCAATCAATACGCCATCGCCTTTGCGAACACTACCCGAATACGAATCGGCTACTTTAGCAACAACTTTGAGCTGCGCGAGATTAACAACCCGAACTAAACCCACGCCCGGTGCCGCCGACTGACCGATTTTCACCATAACCTGATCAACAACACCCGAAATTGGTGATGTTACCGTCAACTGACTCAATTGAGCATTAAGCGTTGACATCCGACGTTCGAGCGACTCTTTGTTGTTTTTCGCCTGCAAATATTGAATCTCGGTGCCAATCTGCTGTTTCCATAACGAAGCCTGTTTTTCATAAACCGTATTCACGAGCGACAGTTGAGTTTTGATTTCGGCCATCGACTCGCGCAGAAGCTGATCGTCAACTTTGGCGATGGGCTGTCCGGCCCGCACATTATCTCCTTCTTTCACATACACCGCCGTAACGACTCCACCCGATTTAGGCGATACCTGTACGTTATTTTTGGCATCAATTGTACCCTGCAATTCCACAAAGTGACGGAATGTAGAAGCCGCTAAAGGAGCAACTGATACATCCTTCACACGCGTATCGTCTTCTTTCTTCGGCTCAAGTTTGGCTAAATCGGTCTCCAGCGTTTTAATTTTCGTCGTCAACTCGGTCTGCTGGGTTTTCAACTCGGCGAGCTGATCACGTTTCCCTTGCAGGTCGTTCTTTTTCTCCTGCGAGCAAGCAGTTAACAGGCTCACCAGGGCAATAGCGTAATATAGTTTCATTAGTTTTTAGTTTTGGACAATAAGAAACGAATGGTGTAAATGGCTGCCACTCAGATATATCCGTAATTCGTTAAAATTATTGACCCGTGTAAAGTTTTCCACTGGCTTTGTCGGCATCAACTTTGGTTTGCAGGAAGTTGTAAAGCGAATTAAAGTAGTTGGCCTGAGCCTGACGAAACGAATTTTCGGCATCCAATACTTCAATGTTTGAACCAACACCTTCCTGATATTTAATTTTGGTTACGCGGGCCACTTCCTGAGCCAGACCAACATTACGTTTCTGAGTGCGTAGCGTTTGCAAACTGTTACCCAGCGTAATAGTTGCCTGCCGAATTTGCAGGTCAATCGTATTTTTCAACAACTGACTGTTATTCTGCGTCTTCTGCAATATAAATCGCTTTTGCTGCGCCTGATATTTCTTCTGAAAACCATCGAAAATGGGCACATTCAAGTTTATTCCCACCGATCCTGAGTTGAACCAGGGTGAGGAAATCAAATCGCTGAATTTGTTCCGTCCTGTATTATACCCATAGTTGGCAAAAGCGGTGAGACGCGGGTAATATAGTTTGGCTATATTTTGTACGTCCAGATCGGCCAGTTGAATTTGCGATTGCAACGTCGAGAACTCAATTCGTTGTGTGTAGTCAAACTCAGCAGCAGCCTGGGCGTTAGTCCGCTCAACAGCATCGAGATCAATATCCTGAATCTGTTCCGTCAGCGTAATGTTGTCGTTTATGCCAAGCCCCATCTGAAACTTAAGTAAGTAATAACTTAACTCAACCAGGTTTTTAACATTCTGCCGCTCAGCCTGCAAATTGTTAACCTGTACTTCAAGCCGGGTTACATCGATCTTTTCGGTGAAGCCCTGTTTGTTTTGCTCCTGCGTAGTGTGCCACAACGTATCAACTCGGGCGATATTCAGGTCCAGCAATTTAATCTGTTGTTCGTTTACCAGTACGCCATAATACGCTTTGGCGACTTGTTCGGCTACGGTAATTTTGGATGCCAGTATATTTTTCTGAGCCAGCTGCCGATAAGTTTCAGCCGCCCGCAAACCCAACCGATAAGACGCATCGAACAAGAGTTGATTGAGGGTACCGGTCATGCTGCCCGAATAATTTACGCCAAACTGTACAGGAACAGGAGGAGCTGTTTCAGGTGCTTTTGGGTCAAAGAATATGGCCGGTAAAAATACCTTTTGAATAATTAGATTGTCTACGACCTGACCTGCTACGCTTATCTGCGGCAACGCAACGCCTTTTAATTCCTGAATACGTGATTCAGAACTCAAGGCATCAAGGTGTGTATTCTTGACATTAATGTTATTATCAACGGCAAACTTAATCGCTTCATTTAGCGAAAACTCCTGTCGGGTTTGAGCTAGTAACGGACTTACGCTACTCAGCAATGTGAGTAGCCAAATCGCTGCTATCTTTCTGGTATTCCTTAATCTCATGGTTGTATTGATTAACATACTGATTGTAAATGGTGAAGCCTTTTTCGGTTAGCATACCGCGCACAAAATGATGTATCAGTTCGAACTGAATGTCGTGCATAGAATATTGATCTGTTGGAAAGATGTCATTATCGAACGCCAACTCAATTTGTTCAACCCGTAGACGAGCCAAAATGGTCGGTTTTATATCGGAGCGATACAAGCCCTGAGAAATACCTTTTTGGATATTTTCCAGAATAGATCGCATAATTTGTTCTTCTTTATATTGCCTGAATAGGGCAAATGCCTGTGGATAATACCGCTTTATATCAATCAGCAGATTGGGACTAACATGATCTGCCTTCTTCTGCATCATCTTCAAAACACTCAGCAGCTCCTCAACTGGATTGTCGGTCTCAATCACCATACAATCCATTTCCGATTGATCACGGCCTGTTTTGTCCTGAATAACTTGATACAAAATCTGTTCTTTATCCGAAAAATGCTGGTAAATAGTCTTCTTTGAAATACCAAGTTTACGGGCTATATCCTCCATTGTTACAGAGCGAACACCGTATTTCCAAAACAACCGTTCAGCCTCTGCCAGAATCCTCTCTTTCATCAAATAATAGAACTTTTACATGATGAACTTTGGAAACTCAAATATAGTTCTGAGTTTCCAAGATATTTTCCATAAAGTGATGAACGGCCTAAAAAGTGGAGTGAAACAACTAAAAAGTCCGACGAACTTGCCAAAATCCAAGCCTTTTATGGTCAGATGATGTGTAATTTCTGGTGACATATGAGGAATATATCGATTAGAAGAAGATAAAAGCAGCTATTAAGTAGTACTATTTTCTATAACTATTTTGCGCAACCACGCGCTTTCGCTCACAATGAATAGACGAATTTTTGGGTGAGTAATGTTACTCACGTGAGTCAATGTTCACTGGTTAATATTTTTTTCATAAAGGCTATAATCACATCAAGGCAATCTAATCAGTACCCGATCTCAAAAAAACGGACATCAGCTTTCACGCCATTGAGCAAATCGCGGGTGCGCTCCGGGCGGGCATCCGTAATGAACAATTGACCAAACGCGCCCTGATCCATACGTTGAATAAGTTTGCCGATTCGGCGATCGTCCAGTTTATCAAAAATATCGTCCAGCAACAAAATGGGCTTTACTCCTTTTTCGGCTTGTAATTGATCGAACTGGGCTAGCTTCAGCGCAATCACAAATGTTTTTTGTTGCCCCTGCGAACCGAATTTTTTCAACGGCACCGAGTCGCCGGAATGCGGATCGCTAGACCTTGCTGCGCCGGAACGACCCTCAATCATGAATGAGTAATCATCTTTATGAATCCCCATTGTAGTACGTTGCAGCACTGTATCGCGCCGACGAAAGTGACGAAACTCATCGGCGAAGGCCGGATTACTAACTTCCGACTCATAGATAATGGTCACCTCTTCGCGCTCATCACTTAAGTATCCATAGTGCGCCCGAAAGTTGGGGAGAAACTCATCGACAAATTGCCGCCGACGATCATGAATCTTCTGACCCAGATCGAGCAAGGGCTCATCATAGGTATCAAGCATGTCATTGTCGACCTGATTTCGCTCGGCGAAGAGTTTGAGTAAACTGTTTCGTTGTTTCAGTATTTGCTGATACATCAGATAATTTCTCAGATAGTCAGCATCAAGTTGCGAGAGTACCCCGTCGAAAAAGTGCCGCCGGTCTTCACTATGTTCGCGCACTAAATCCGTGTCGTTGGGCGCAACCAACACAACCGGAAACCGGCCGATGTGCTCACTGACACGGTCGTACGGTTTTTTATCTGCCATTAGCACTTTACGCTGGCCCCGTTGCAGACTAATGGTAATTTGTACGTTCCGGTCGGCGTGTTCTTCAAAAATACCATCAAGAATGAAGTAGTCGGCATCGTGCAGAATGCTCAAAGCGTCCTGACTTTGGAATGCACTTTTGCTTAAAGCCAGAAAATAAACGGCATCCAGCAGGTTTGTTTTACCGCTTCCATTTGGTCCTACAATGACATTTATCTGCCGCCCAAAGATATACCGCCCGTCTTCGTAATTTTTAAAATTGGTTAGGCTTAGTTTTTCGAGATGCATGGGAGTAGCAGATAACGCTATAATGCGTAATTTCGCGGCAATCAATTGTTGATAGTGGCAACAAAGATACGGTCGGTTTGTTAGTAGACACAGACCCTTAGCCGGTCGCTTCTACAATAGCAGACCGTCAGCGATAGCTAACTTTATCGAACTTCATTCCTCATGGCAAGCGTCAAAGAGAAAACCAAACAAAACGGCAAGGCTCCAGAAGCCGCGAAAACGCAACATCCGAAAGAGCGGTATATGTACTGGTATGAATCCATGCAGTTGCAACGGAAGTTTGAAGAAAAAGCCGGTCAACTTTATGGTCAACAGAAAATTCGTGGATTCTGTCATTTGTATATCGGTCAGGAAGCCTGTTCATCAGGTTCGTATTCAGCCTTGACTAAAGATGATAAGTGGATTACGGCTTATCGTGATCACGGTATCCCACTGGCCCTCGGTTCCGATCCAAAGGCCATTATGGCTGAGTTGTTTGCAAAACAAACCGGCTCCTCGAAAGGCAAAGGCGGTTCGATGCACATCTTCGACAAGTCGGTCAATTTCGTGGGTGGTCATGGAATCGTTGGCGCACAAATCCCAATGGGAGCAGGGCTGGCCTTTTCAGAGAAATACAATAAGACTGGCAACCTATGCATCACGTTCATGGGCGATGGCGCTGTTCGGCAAGGTGCATTGCACGAAGCCTTCAATATGGCCATGCTTTGGAAATTGCCCGTTATTTTCGTCGTTGAGAATAATGGTTATGCGATGGGAACATCTGTGGCTCGTACCTCGAACGTTACGGATTTGTATACTCTCGCTGAAGCGTACGACATGCCTTCCGAACCCGTCGATGCCATGAGCGTTGAAGCCGTCTATGAGTCAGTAAGCCGTGCCGCCGAACGCGCCCGCGCTGGCGAAGGACCAACTTTCCTAGAATTCCGTACGTATCGTTATCGGGGTCACTCCATGTCTGATCCGCAGAAGTATCGTAAAAAGGAAGAAGTTGAAGAATACAAAATGCGCGATCCTATCGAACAGGTGAAAGACAGCATTTTGAAACAGGGCCTTGCTACAGAAGAAGACTTAGCGGCAATTGACCTAAAAATCAAGGGCATCGTAGATGAAGCCGTTCAATTTGCTGAAGAATCCCCTTATCCACCTGCCGAAGAAGCGTTTAAGGACGTTTATATGCAGAAAGATTATCCATTCCTGATGGAATAACATGTTCGTTCTTTTAATGGAGAAGGTTGTATAACATTACCTTAGCCGTTAAGACTTCTCCTTCTGACGAAGCATTAAAACACAAAGGCCGATCCTTATCAGATCGGCCTTTGTGTTTTGAACGATTACATAAAATTAAATGTATATACATCAAATACACTTACACTAATTAAACCTTTTCAACTTCTGATTACTTTAAATCGTATGAAAACTCTTATCAATGGCTTACATCACGTTACCGTTTTGGCAGGCGATACACAACGAAATGTTGATTATTATACTGATATTCTTGGCTTACGTTTAGTTAAGAAAACGGTTAATTTCGATGCACCCGATGTATACCATCTCTATTATGGTAATGAAACCGGTTCGCCTGGCACCATTCTAACGTTCTTTCCTTATGGCACACTGCAACGCGGCCGGAAGGGTGTTGGACAGCTAACCTATACAGCCTTTTCTGTCCCTACAGCATCACTCCGGTTTTGGATGGATCGTCTTCATGAACGTAACATCCCATACGCCGGGCCGTATAAACTCTTCTCAGAAACCGAGACCTATGTGCGTTTTGATGATTTCGACGGCACGGGTATCGAGCTTGTATTTACAGACGAAGACCAACGACCTGGTTGGGATAATGGTCGGATTCCAGCGGAGTTCGCCGTTCGTGGTTTCCATACGGTTACGTTAAATGAAGTGAACCCTGACCGAACCGTAAAGCTTTTAACCCAAACGTTACAACATACATTAGTAGGGGAGGAGGCAGGCCGGTTCCGGTTTAAAGCGGGGAATGGCGGTCCCGGAAATTACGTGGATGTATTGCATTCGCCTAAAGATGTACATGCGCTGCAAGGAGCAGGATCGGTTCACCACGTTGCGTTTTCAACAGATTCAGATGAAACCCAGTTAATCCTCCAACAGCAATTATCTGAGGCAGGCTATCATGTAACCCCCGTACAGGACCGTAATTATTTCAATAGCATTTACTTCCGCGAGCCGGGTGGAATTCTATTTGAGATAGCGACAAACCCTCCAGGATTTACCGTTGATGAACCCTTTGCGGAGTTAGGATCTAACTTAAAACTGCCCATTCAATACGAACCCCGACGGGCCAAAATTGAAGCTGAATTGCCAGTGATACTTATTAAATAATAGTTGACTGCATAGTTACCGCATCGGCGGATTGTAAAGGCCACAGATAATTTTTCTACAAAATCGCCTGATGTTTTTTACAGTTCGCTGTTACGGTGCTTTAATAACTAAAATATAACGATGATACATAACCCAAATAATATTCATACTGCTGGGAAGCCACTTGAGGAAGCTAAAAAAGTTATGGTTATGGTTCATGGGCGGGGCGGTTCAGCAAGAGATATTCTGTCGTTGTCTAACCATATTCAGGATAAAGATTTTGCCTTCATTGCTCCCGAAGCACAAGGCAACACGTGGTATCCACATTCTTTCTTGCGGCCAATGGCTGAGAACGAACCTTATTTGTCTTCGGCGCTAGAGGTGTTGTCAAGCCTGCGCGCCCGGTTACAAGCCGACTTTAATTTCAAGCTACCACAGATTTATTGGCTTGGATTCTCGCAAGGAGCTTGCCTGTTGCTGGAGTTTGCGGCCCGCAATGCGACAGAATACGGGGGCGTATTTGGGTTAAGCGGTGGGTTGATTGGCCCGGCCGGAACGCCACGAAACTACGAAGGTTCATTTATAAACACGCCTATTTTTTTGGGGTGTAGTGATCATGATTCACACGTTCCAAAAGAGCGCGTTTTAGAATCGGAGCGCGTATTTAGTCAAATGGGTGCCGACGTAACAACGAAATTGTACCCAAATTTTCCGCACTCAATTAACGAAGATGAACTAAACGTTGTTAATTTGCTGATAGCCGGAGCCCGACAAAATCCGGTTGTTATTTAATAACAATGTCTATGAGCCAATATATGGTTGAATTTGATCTTCCGACCGTGATGGATGAAGGATTTGAGAACCGGATTCCTGCCCAACGGCTCAAAGTGGAAGAATTAATGGAGAAGGGATTTCTGTTATCATATTCGCTTTCGGCCGACCGTCAAAAGCTTTGGTGCATTTTCAAAGCCGATTCGGAATTAGAGGTAATGGAATCGATTTCAGAATTTCCGCTTATTAAATACATGACACCCCTGATTACCGAGTTGATGTTTCATAATATGGTGGCGGCTCGAATTCCTCTCTTTTCATTGAATTAAGTGACCTAAAAACCCTCTTTAATAGAGGGTTTTTTTACGAGTACAAATTGTACTTTTGCAGGTGCTGTTTGCCTAAAAATGCATAAGTAACCGGGTTTTAACTGGTTACATACGAACACAACTGCTTGATTATCAGTTCCACGTGAAACCATACTACGACCTTTACGGTCCTACCTATTTAAATGAAATCTATGACCCCAAATATTCTCATCTGCCAGTCTGAACGGGAGCTTGAAGCCCGCTACGCTAATGAGTTCATTGCGCACATTGATGGGCAGAAAACGCTTACCCTGCGCCAGTTTTATGAGGAGATGGCCGACTTACTTGAAATTCCTGATTTCGGTTTCACCCTCGAAGCACTAAACGATTCACTGAATGATCTGCAATGGCTAGAAGACAAACGGATTGTTCTCTATTTTACAAACACAAACGAGCTCATAAGCAAAGAGCGCGACCCAGCCAAAGTGGGCAGCGTTCTAAATATATTAGACGTTACCGCCGAGGATTGGAAGTGGACTGACGATGAAGAATCGTTAGACAAAAAGGAAATTGTTGTGGTGTTTGAAGATAGTCCACGTATTCGAAAAATGTTGGAAAAGGAGAGTATTGACTATGCTCTACTATCGGAGTTGAATTAACGAATTGACGCAACAAATTTTCAAAACCTACTGTTACTGTACTGTGCCGCCGGAATGTCCTTCCAGCGGCTTTTCGTGTTTGACATACAACCTGACTCTCGCTTGAAACCAACTGAATTACTCGGTCTTTACGCCGATGATAGTTTTATAAAACTGCTGACCGAACCGTTTAGCCGGAAGTTATCCAGCGAACCACAGCGGCTGCAAATTAAAGGATTGGCTGGTAGCTTAGATGCTGTTTTAGCATCAACTATTTTTAAGTCAGTTGGTGGCAATCACCTATATATTTCAACTGACCGCGATGAAGCAGCTTACTTCTTCAACGACCTGCAAAATTTGCTGGGACGCGAAGTTTTGCTGTTTCCGATGTCCTATAAAAAGCCGTATCAATACGAAGAAGTTGAAAACGCCAACGTGTTGATGCGGGCCGAAGTACTGAACAAACTCAATCCAGCTCCCAAAGACGGACTGCTGATGGTAACTTATCCTGAAGCGCTGTCGGAGAAAGTAATTAATAAACGATCATTACAGGCAAACACATTGACGATTCGGGTAGGAGAGAAGCTGGATACGAATTTCGTATCCGAACTGCTTCAGACCTATGAATTTGAGAAGACTGACTTTGTTTATGAAGCGGGTCAATTTTCGGTACGTGGGGGAATTATTGATGTCTTTTCGTTCGCCAGTGAATTCCCGTTTCGAATTGATCTGTTCGATGATGAAGTCGAAAGTATTCGAAAATTTAACCCAGAGTCTCAACTTTCGACCGACCCAGTCGAGTTTGTCAATATTATTCCAAATATTCAGACCAAACTTATTGAAGAAACCCGCGAACCATTCTTTGATTTTCTTCCGGAGGCCACGACTATTTGGGCAAAAGATGTTGAGTTTACGCTCGAAATGATCGAAAAATGCTACGAGAAAGTAGAGCAAAGTTTCGCTTCAGTACTGGCTACCAGCGGAGGAATCCAGGTAGTATCAGACCCAAATGCCCTGTTTGAAACCCGCCGAACGTTTTTAAATGAGCTAAAACGATTTCGGACAGTTGAGTTTGGTCGTAAATTTTATTTTAAAACCGACGGTCGCCAGCAATACAACTCCAAACCGCAACCATCATTCAACAAAGATTTCAAACGGCTAGTCGATACATTGGGCGAAAATCAGGCGAAAGGATTTACCAACATTATTGCCGGTGAATCCTTTAAACAGCTCGACCGGCTGCGAGTGATTTTTGAGGAACTTGACCCATTCGTCAAATTTCAGCCCATGAATATTGGCCTGCGGGAGGGGTTCATGGACGAAGCTCTAAAAATCGCATGTTTCACGGATCACCAGATTTTTGATCGCTACTATAAGTATCGGGTCCAGGACAAATTTTCGAAGTCAAAGGCATTAACGCTCCGTGAGCTTAAAACGCTTCAACCGGGCGATTACGTCACACACGTTGATTACGGTATTGGACGGTTTGCCGGTTTAGAAAAAGTTGACCATGCCGGGAATGAGCAGGAAGCCATTCGGCTTATTTACCGCGATAACGATATCCTCTTGGTTAGTATCCACAGCTTACACAAGATCGCGAAGTACAGCGGCAGAGAAGGCGGACCTCCGACGATGAGTAAGCTTGGTTCTCAGGAGTGGGAGCAGAAGAAATCTCGCGTTAGGAAGCAGGTAAAAGACATTGCCCGTGAGTTGATCGCGCTGTATGCCAAGCGTCGAACCGCGCCGGGTTTTGCTTACAGCCGCGATAGTTTTCTGCAAGTCGAGCTTGAGTCGTCATTCATTTATGAGGATACGCCCGATCAGGCCAAAGCCACCAACGATGTAAAAGACGATATGGAGCGGCCGCATCCAATGGATCGGTTAATTTGTGGCGATGTAGGATTCGGCAAAACAGAGATTGCTATTCGGGCTGCTTTCAAAGCCGTAACAGATAATAAGCAAGTGGCGGTGCTCGTCCCGACGACAATTCTGGCCATGCAGCATTTCAAAACGTTCACGGAACGCATGGCCGATTTTCCAGTTAAGATCGATTATATAAACCGTTTTCGGTCAGCGGCACAAATTAAGGAGACACTTAAAGGCGTCTCATCTGGCGAAATAGGGATTCTGATTGGCACGCACCGAATTGTCAATAAAGATATCAAATTCAAAGATCTGGGCCTCTTGGTAATTGATGAGGAACAGAAATTCGGCGTAAAAACGAAGGACCGGTTGAAGGAAATGCGTGTAGAAGTGGATGTACTCACACTCACCGCTACGCCTATTCCACGCACATTACATTTCTCGCTCATGGGTGCGCGCGATCTATCCGTCATTGCTACGCCACCGCCCAACCGTCAGCCCGTTACTACAGAAGTGCATCCGTTTAATGAAGCGACAATTCGAGATGCCGTTAGTGCTGAAATTCGCCGTGGTGGACAAGTATTTTTCGTTCATAACCGTATCAACGATATTGAATCCATTGGCAATTTGATTATGCGTTTGGTGCCGGAAGCCCGCATCGGTGTGGCCCACGGGCAGATGGAAGGCGACCGGTTGGAGCGAATGATGACTCGCTTTATTGAGGGCGACTATGATGTGCTGATCTCAACTAATATTATTGAATCGGGCTTGGATATACCAAATGCCAACACGATTCTAATTAATAATGCCCATTATTTTGGCTTGTCAGATCTGCACCAAATGCGTGGTAGAGTAGGGCGATCGAATCGGAAAGCATTTTGTTATTTGTTAACGCCCCCGCCATCGGTCCTGACAGCGGATGCGCGCAAACGACTCCAGACCCTCGAAGATTTCTCTGACCTTGGCGAGGGTTTCAAAATTGCCATGCGCGATCTTGACATTCGGGGAGCAGGAAATCTACTTGGTGCAGAGCAAAGCGGTTTCGTGACTGATCTAGGCTTCGAAATGTATCATAAAGTGCTTGACGAGGCCGTTCAGGAACTGCGGGAAAGTGAGTTTAAAGATCTGTTTGAGACCAAACCCGGCGACTTGAAATTGACGTTGCCCGACACAGTAATCGAAACTGATTTACAGGTAGTTATTCCCGAACGATATGTTTCCAATATATCGGAACGACTGGCGTTATATACTCGCTTGGATAGTTTGCACAATAATGAAGAGGTGCAGGCATTCCGACAAGAAGTGCTCGATCGATTCGGACCAATGCCGGAAGAGGTCGAAAACCTCATCAAAATGGTTAACGTCCGCTGGAAGGCTGAGCAGTTATACCTTGAAAAACTGACGCTTAAGAATAATATCCTTAAAGGATACTTCGTTTCTAACGGGAATGATGACTTCTTCAAGTCCGACCAATTTGGCAAGGTAATTGAGTACATCAAGCGGAACCCGACCCGATGTTCGTTGAAAGAATCAAAAGGACGTCCTATTTTTACACATTCGGATGTTTCTTCTGTCGAGCAATTAGACGAAATAATGGGCGTGTTGACGAAATAATTACGATTTTTGCACCTACGTTTTACACAAAATAGAGCAATGATTCAAAAGTATCACCTGCAACGAGCGGCTTTTATACTGCTGGCCACAGCGGCCCTGGCATCTTGCAAGTCCAAGCACCCGACCAGTGTGCAGCCTGGTAAGAAAAGTACGGCGACGGGGATTGCTTATAACCAGAAAGACGGTTTTCAGGTTAAGAAATTTGCGGGCCAAAAAGCAGGTCCAAACCTTGTCTTTATCGAAGGCGGCCGTTTCACAATGGGCGCTTTGGAAGAGGATGTCATGAACAGCCGCGATAACCGCGAGCGGACCGTTTCTATTCAGTCGTTTTACATGGATGAAACTGAAATGGCCAATGTTCACTATCTCGAATATTTGAATGCCATTTCGCGTGATTCGTCTGAAGAAGTAGTTACACGGGCCCTACCTGATACAACGGTTTGGTCAAATCCGCTTTCGTTCAATGATTCTTACGTAACGCAATATCTTCGTTATCCTGCTTTCCGTTATTATCCGGTTGTAGGCGTATCGTGGGAGCAGGCAACTGATTATGCTACATGGCGGTCAAATGCTGTAAATAACGAGCTGGCGAAAGGTGGTGGCGAAAAGAAAAAGAAAGGCGGTTTCTCGCTAAAGCGTAAATCAAAGAAAGAAGCAGAACCAGCCCTGGCCGAAGCAACATCTGCCACTCCAGCAAAACCAAGCCTCGAAAGCGGTATGATTTTGCCTGATTATCGACTACCAACAGAAGCCGAATGGGAATATGCCGCTAAAGCTCTTATTGGTACTCAATACATGGACGAGAACCAAATCAATCAGCGGATCTATCCGTGGGATGGTTCGTCGGTACGGAACCCCAAGAAAGGCCGAAAACAAGGTCAAATGTTAGCTAACTTCAAACGTGGTCGTGGTGACTACGCTGGTATTGCTGGTCGTTCTAATGACGGTGCAATTATCACCGCTGAGATTTATGCTTATCCTGCAAATGATTTTGGTTTATACAATATGGCTGGCAACGTCAACGAATGGGTAATGGATGTCTATCGCCCGTTATCTTATCAGGATGTAAACGATCTAAATCCTGTTCGTCGGAACGGGTATATGGATGATGCCAAAAGTTATGATTCCAAGAATAAGCAGTCGCTAATTGACGATAAACTACGAGTTTATAAAGGTGGCTCATGGAGCGATGTCGCGTATTGGTTATCGCCTGGTACGCGCCGGTTTCTAGCACAGGATTCCGCTACGGCTATGATTGGTTTCCGTTGCGCCATGATTGGCGTTGGCCGGAATAAATAGAACTACGAAATACAAAAATAAGCGGGCATTCATTTCTGAATGCCCGCTTATTTTTTGACTGATATACAGATATAGACCGGGCCGTTTACTTTTCTCTATCGGTGTGCAGCAGCCAGCGTCAACACACCTACCGATTTACAACCCGCCCGTAATAGTTCAATTGCGCAAGCTTCGAGGGTCGCACCAGTTGTTAATACGTCATCAACAAGAATGACGTTTTTGTCTTTAATCTCATCGTAGTTATTTACTGTAAATACTGTTTTTACATTTTCCCACCGCTCCAGTCGATTCTTGCGAGTCTGTGATTCTTTAAATTTATTACGTACCAGAACATCTGTCCGCATCGGCACGTTAAGTGCGTCGGAGAGTCCTTCAGCAATCCAGTCGGCTTGGTTGTAGCCTCGCTGTTGCAGTCGGCTCTTATGCAACGGAACGCCAATTATTACGTCTATTTTATCAATCAGTTTGCTCTCTGAAAGTAATTGGTGACCATACCAGTTGGCTACCTCTTTTGCTGCTTCCTTTTGACCTTTGTATTTGATGCCATGAATGAGTTTTTGTACGATTCCTCCTTTGGTAAAATAAACATAAGACGCTAAAAATCGAATGGGTACTTTTCCGGCAAACTTATTGAGGAGATTTAGATCATACGGTTCTTGGTGCTGGCTAGTCTCTGGTAGATTAATTCGACATTTCGTACATAAAATTTTCTCATTTGCTCCTAATGCCTGACTGCATCCGAGGCACAGAGTAGGGAATATAAGATTAACAAAATCGGTGGCAAGCGTACGAATAAACCGAAACATGGTGAGCATTCGTTAGATAAGATAAAACGTTGTAATTTAGAGAGAAGAATAATCGGATGAGCGTCGTGAACGAAGAAAGTATAGATAAATCGTGGCAGAGTTTACTTGACCAGGTAGAAAGCTTGGTTGGGAAACGTCCTGCCGACCTTAACGCTGTTTTGTTTCTAATTGGCGTACAAGAACTCGGTACGGGACCAAAACGCTTTTCAAAAGAAGCCAAACAAGATCTAATGCATATAGCTGTTTGCCGGGTGTTAAGCTCAGCGGGTTATTATACATTCGATGGTCAAGACAAAGATGGATGGCCAATGTGGACGTTGGCAAAACCGATTCCGCACGGTGATCTTTTAGCGCAGGAAAATTTCTTAAAACAACATGTAATTCAGTATTTCGAGTCCCTCTTAGTTTAATTACTCAATCTGGATCCTTATGCAATCGTCAACATCCTACAATACGTTGCTTCAACGCATCGACGAGTATAAAAAACGGTATTTTCAGAATCAGTTAGTAAAGGGCAGTTTATTCTTTATTGCCTTACTCGGCAGTGGCTATCTGTTTATTAACACGGCCGAATTTGTTGGCCGCTTTAATTCCGTTGGCCGTGGTGCCTTGTTTTTTGGGTTCTTACTTACCGTTTTAGTAGGGTTATACTTGCTAGTTATTCGTCCTGTAATGAACCTTTATGGGTTAAGCAAACCGCTATCAAATGATGAAGCTGCCCGGCAAATAGGGACCTTCTTTCCTGAGGTAGGGGATAAGTTATTGAACACTCTCCAGCTCCAGCGTATCTCTTCCGACCAGAGTGATTTGCTTCAGGCTAGCTTAAATCAGCGGTCGCAGCAATTACTTATAAATCGTTTTGCCAGTGCTATTCAAATAAGCCGTAACCGGCAATTCCTTAAATATGCTATTCCTCCGCTCGCATTAATTCTTCTTATTCTGGTTCTTAATCCCGCGTTTTTTTCAAAGTCATCAACGCGTTTGGTAAATTACAATGAAGAATTTGTTGATGAAGCACCTTTTCAATTTGTAGTGCAGAACAAGGCCTTAAAGGCATTTAGGAATGAAGATTTTCCACTATCAGTAAAATTAACGGGTGACGTTTTACCTCAGGATGTATATGTTGTAGCTAATGGAACTCGCTTCAAACTGGAACAATCGGGAAGTCAGTTTACCTATAATTTTGACAATTTACAGCGTGATCTAGACTTTCATCTGGAGGCATCTGGCTATAATTCTCCTACGTATAAAGTCGCATTGCTGGATCGGCCTGCTGTCCTCTCTTTTAATGTGAAACTCAATTATCCTGCTTATTTAAATAAGCCTGCGGAACAGCTTTCAAATGTTGGTAACCTACTTGTGCCGCAGGGTACAGTCGTAAATTGGGAATTTGCCGCAGATCATACAGACTCTCTTTTATTTCGGTTTAATACTGATACGAAGCCTAGCCCCGCCCGTTTAATTGATGATAACACGTTTGTTTTGAATAGGCGGTTAATGCAAAACTCGGCTTATACAGTATCCTTAAAAAACGGTCAGGTAGCTTCCCCATCAACCATTCAGTACAATGTTCAGGTGATTCCAGATCGCTACCCACAGATATCAGTAGATCGGATTCAAGATACAGTAACGTACAATTACATTGCACTCTCCGGTCTTATTTCTGACGATTACGGCTTCTCTAAACTGCGGCTGAATTACAAGGTTAATCGTAGCGGCAAGGCCTCGCCCCTTTACGTTAAAGACATCCCCGTTAATAAATCAACCACTTCTCAAAACTTCGTTTATAACTGGTCTCTTGATAGTCTTAAGCTTGGCAAGGAAGACAAGCTAGAATATTTTGTTCAGGTCTGGGATAATGACGGTGTCAATGGGGCAAAGTCAAGTCGGTCGAATCAATTGAATTTTGAAGTCCCATCCAATACTGAGATTCAAAAACAGGTCGACAAATCTGCCGAAAAAACTGAGGAGCAAATTGACAATGCCTTAAGCAAAACTCAGGAGATCAAGAAAGAACTACAAACGATGGAAGATCGGATGAGGACTAAGAAATCGTCCGATTTTCAAGACAAAAAACAGCTTCAGGACATTCTGCAAAAGCGCGAAGAGCTTATGAAAGAAGTTCAGAAACTGCAAGAACAAATGCAGAAAACGAGCGATACTCAGCAACGCTTTGCCGAAAAAAATCAAGCCATGCAGGACAAAATGGAGCAATTGCAGAAGTTGTTTAAAGACTTGCTTGACCCTGAATCGAAACAGTTATATGAACAATTGAAACAACTGCTGGAACGTAAGCAGGATGAGAAAGCATCTGATATGCTTGATCGTTTAACTCGTAAAGAAAAAAATATGGAGCGTGATCTGGACCGTGCTCTCAAGCTTTTCAAGCAGATGCAGTTAGAACAAAAAGTAAACAACGTTGCCGAAAATTTAGAGAAGCAAGCAGAGAAATTAGAAAAGCAAGCAGAGGAGAGTGCTAAGAAAAATGAGACCTCTCAGGAGCAGCAGAACCAGCAGGAGAAGTCGCAGGAGGATTTTAAAAACACCCAGGAAC
>CAXVWN010000348.1:0-8161 GCA_964263725.1 Spirosoma sp. | reverse complement strand
ATAATCGTGTTAAGCGCAGGCCGCAACTCGTTGGATGGCTCGTAGGCAAGCATCGGCGGCTCATCCTCACAATTCTGCGGAATGTAGCTGAGCAGTTGCTTAAGACTCTGAATGCAAGCCAGTTCGTTGGCACAGGAAAAGTGCGTCACGCCCGATTTGGTGCTATGCGTACTGGCTCCCCCCAGTTCTTCGGCCGTAACGGATTCGTGCGTAACGGTCTTCACCACGTTGGGGCCGGTCACAAACATGTAGCTCGTATTCTCGACCATAAAAATAAAGTCGGTGATGGCTGGACTATACACCGCACCACCCGCACACGGTCCCATAACGGCCGACAGTTGCGGAATAACACCCGATGCGCGCGTGTTGCGATAAAAAATATCGGCGTACCCCGCCAGCGAGAGAACGCCTTCCTGAATCCGGGCACCACCCGAATCATTGAGGCCAATTATAGGAGCGCCATTTTGCAGCGCCAAGTCCATCAGTTTACAGATTTTTTCGGCATGAGTTTCGGACAAAGCTCCGCCAAATACTGTAAAATCCTGCGCAAAAACATATACTAATCGGCCATCAATTGTCCCATAGCCCGTTACAACGCCATCACCTAAGTAATGTTCTTTGTCCATCCCAAAGTCACGGGTGCGGTGCATGACAAACTTGCCAATTTCCTCAAATGATCCTTCATCCACCAGCAAAGCAATCCGTTCTCGGGCGGTCAGTTTACCTTTAGTGTGCTGTGCATCAATGCGTTTCTGACCACCGCCCAGTTCAGCTTCGGCATTTTTTTGGGCCAGAACTTCGGTTTTAGATAGTTTGCGAGTAGTAGTCTGATTGGACTCCGAACGGGTTTCAGTAGACATGAGATTGGTCTTAGCGAAATCAAGTATGGACAAAGTTAATTTTTCTTACGGATTCCAACCGTTCCTATTGATTTTGTATCATTTACCTTATTTAACCTATTTGCCGTATGAATAGACATCTGCTTCCGTTCGCCTTACTCGTATTTTGTGTCCTGCTCGATAGTTGTGGCCGCGCCTATGCACCAGTGCCCCCATCAACAAGTGACATTTACCGACCGATATACGCGCCTTCCGCCGATGTTCGTACCATCCAGACGCTAGCCCCGCAGCCACTCAGGAACGTGGGGAAAATTTATGTTAAAGACAATTATCTATTCATCAATGAACTGGGTAGCGGGATTCATATTGTCGATAATCGGAAACCGGAAAATCCGGTAAAGCTGGCTTTCATATCCATTCCCGGCAATCACGATGTAGCCATTAAAGACAGTACGCTCTACGCCGATAATGTTGTTGATCTGGTCGTGCTCAACATTGCCGATCCACGAGATGTACAGCTGGTTAAGCGTATCGAAAATGCATTCGAGAAGTCAGCGTATCCTTTAGCGACCAATGTGCGGTTTGAGTGTATTGACCCCGATCGTGGTGTGGTTATTGGCTGGGAGAAAGCAGCGGTCGAAAACCCACAGTGCTATCGGTAATGCTTGTGGTGCCAGTTTCTTAAAACTGACACCACAAGCATTACCGATGTTCTACAACAATCCACATTCAACCCCAAACCTCATGAAATCAATAGTTTACTTACTTCTTCTACTGTTTTTATTTGCCGCTTGTGACAAAGGCAGTAGCAGTGATTCATTATCGCCAGGTTCGGGCATCGGCGGGTCGACAGCCCGATTCACTATAAGCGGCAACACCCTCTACACCGTAAGCAACACGGCCCTGCAAGCCTACGATATTTCGAAAAGCACTGATCCGAAAACGGGCAGCAAAATACCCCTTGGGTTTGGTGTAGAAACCATTTTCCCATACGGTGAGAATCTGTTTATTGGCACCCAAACAGGGATGTATATTTATGACATTAAGCAACCCAGTTTGCCAAAACAGCTTGCCCTTTACACCCATATCCTGAGTTGCGACCCGGTAGTTGCTCAAGGCGATTATGCCTACGTAACCCTACGCAGCGGCACCAACTGCCGGAATCAGGCAATCAGCATCAACAGTCTGGATGTGATTGACATTAGCAACTTAGCCAGACCCAGATTATTGAGAAGTTATCCAATGAAAAACCCGCACGGCCTGGGTGCCGACAGCACATTATTGTTTGTTGGCGAAGGCGACTATGGGCTGCGGGTAATGGATATCAGTAATCCAACCAATGTTCGGGAAGTGCAGTATTTTGACAGTACGAAAGCTTACGATGTTATTCCAACGCAAAAACGCCTGATTGTAACGGGGCCAAATGGAATTTATCAGTACAACTATGCCGATCTGAAGCAACTGAAATTGATTAGTAAACTTCCCGTTCAGCCATGAGAACCGTCTGTCTGGTATGGTTACTAGCATGGCTTTCAGGAGGGCAAGCGGTAGCACAGACCCAAATTGGCAAACTGCTCCCATTGCCTTTACCGACAATCGACGCCGAACAGAGCCAGCGCTGGGTGGTTAAATTCGCTCCGCTCAGTTTGTTTGATCCCAGCAATACAATACAGTTCGGGATAGAACGATTCGTGGGTCAGCATCAGTCCATACAAGCTGAATTTGGCTATGGCTGGCAGGGTATGAACCTTTGGCGGAGCACCCAGGATTCCCGCTATAGTGATATTGAACTATGGCGCGGTCGGGCCGAGTGGCGATACTACAGACATGGTGGCCCTATCGGCTCGTATATCGCTCTGGAAGGGCTTTATAAGCGAATCAACGCCCGCGAAAATGGCACCATTGGCCTTGGTTGCGATATGGGCCCGTGCCAGTATTTCCAACTGTATTCGGCACCTATATCGAAACAGGTTTGGGCTGGTCATGTCAAATTTGGCCGTCAGTTCAGGTTACTACCCAATACCAATCGACTATTGGCTGATTTCTACGGTGGAGTTGGTGTTCGCGGGAGTACGCTCGAACAAATACCAATTCCACAAACCGGGGTTTTCTATTACAACCCGCGTGGTTTATTCAATCTATTTTCGACCACAACCTTTGCAGCTATCAGTATTTCGTATGGCATAAAAATTGGGTTTAGCTTTTGAGTACGTAATACCCCTTTTTTTCTGACCTTTGTCCGGCACAATCGCAGCTTGACCCTTTGCGCTTTCTCCTCTACTTATTTATTAGTGTTCTTGCATCCGTTACGGCGGCTTTGGCTCAACCAATTGGCGGGCAACGCATCTTTTCGTTTCTGGACTTGCCAACGCACGCACGCGTGGCAGCCCTTGGCGGTCAGGTCGCTACGGCCACCAGTCCCGATGGTTCATATCACCTCAACAACCCCGCGCTGGTCGATTCCGTTAGCGATAATCAGCTATCTATTAGCCTAATGCCCTATCTGGCAGCGGCAAAATATTACACATTACAATACGGGTTACCCATAAAAAGCAAGCAACCGGGTCATTCCGGGTGGGCTGTTGGCTTACAGTATTTGAGCTACGGCCAGTTTACCATGACCGATCCGGTGGGCAACACACTCGGCACATTCTCCGCCAATGATTACGCGTTGAGTATTACACATGCTCGCACAGAAGGTAATTTTACGCTGGGCGCAACGATCAAAGCGGTTGGGTCGAGTATCGACATGTACTCCGCTTTTGGTGTTCTGGCTGATTTTGGTGGCGTTTGGCGACATCCCAAAAAAGAGTTGACCTTTGGGCTGGTCGCTAAAAACGTTGGCTATCTGGTCAAAAATTACGGTTCGCTCGATGCCGACCTGCCATTTGATTTGCAAGCGGGCGTGACTCTCAAACCCCAGCACGCGCCCATTCGCCTAACGCTGACGGCGCACCACCTCCAGCGTTTCGACATCAGTTACTACGATCCGAATCTTAATATTCGCTACGATCTCAGCGGCAACCCGATTCCGCAAGCGACCAGTGTAACGGAGAAAATAGCCCGTCACCTGATTGTCAGTGCCGAACTATTGCTCCATCGAAACGTGCATTTATTGCTGGGTTATAATCACCAGAAACAGCAGGAAGGCAAGTTAACGAACACTGGAACCGGCGCTGCATTTTCGGCAACGGGTATTTCCTTTGGCGTATCGGTGCAGGCACGGGGTTTCCAACTGACCTACGGGCGTTTTTCTTCCGTACCAACCGCCGGAACAAGTCAGCTATCCCTACGAATCGACCTGGCACGTTGGCTGAAATAGCCCATTGGCCAATTTCTTGACGGGAAACTTAGCCTTCTCCGGGAAATTTATGTAATCAAAACGGGATCATGTTTCACCATCTGAACTCGGCCAAAAAAGAATATCTCACTGCGGCTATGCTTCACAAGGTTATTGGCAGCTTCGATTTTGTGAGTATCTGGTTTTTCGGGACGCACCCATTCGCCCACTGCCTGCTCAATGGTCTGGAAGCCTATCATTTCGATAAACGCTCCTTCCACTACGGCAACTTCAGCATGCGCTAAACGGGTGCATTTCTGATTTGAAAAATGTAAGTTTTTGTGTTTTGCTTGACCCCCAACCCCCTGAAGGGAGCTTTCCTTACTCGATAGCAAAGCCCCCTCCAGGGGGTTGGGGGTCAAGCAAACCACTTTTATTGGCAAATAGCTCAACGGCCAACGCGCTTCTGTAAGGCATCGCGGGAGAGTGTGATTAAATGGCCGATCGGTTTTCCGCCACGATACGTAATCGCACGGAGTGTCACGGCACCATCGGGCAGGTCGATGGGTTGGCTGTAATGAGTCGAGAACTGGTCAGGCATCGTATCATCAAGCGTGTAATAGATGTCCAGGCCCGGTGCTTCACCTTCCAGTTCGAGCCGCAGCTTGCCGTCTCTCATACTCGTTTTGACAATGGCATCATAAATCGCCCGCGAGTAATTGACTTTGGCTACATCGGCCCGGTCGAAATGAGATTCCACACGCTGCACAAAGTTGGGCCAGTTTTTGACTTCCTTCGGCGACCAGAAAACTTCCGCCAACGCCCAACCGCGTGGATAGGTCATGTACTCAGCATAACGCAGCGTTGGAATCTGCTCGGTCCAGAGATTGCCCTGACCACCCAGAATATACTTGGCGTCAACGCCATCAGGAACCGGCTCATAGCTGTAGCTGGTCCGGGTACGCAGACTCGCATAAATGGGCGGGTCAATGGTTGGGTCGCCCTGGTTGTAATCCAGATAGGCGAACGTGCTGGGGGTCATAACAACATTGTGGCCTTCCTTAGCGGCTTCGATACCCCCTTTAATGCCCCGCCAGCTCATTACCGTAGCCGTCGGTGAAATACCGCCCTCCAGAATTTCGTCCCAGCCCAGTAATTTCTTACCTTTTGCGGTTAAAATTTTTTCAACACGGCTCATAAAATAGCCCTGCAAATCTTCGACGTGCCGGATATTCAGTTGCTTCATTAACGCCTGACAACCAGGATCCTGCGCCCAATACCCTTTATAGCATTCGTCGCCCCCAACGTGAATGTAGGGATTTGGAAAGAGCGCGGCCAATTCAGTAAATACTTTGTCTAAAAACTCATACACTTTCTCATCCGACGGATTCAGTGTATTCTCGACCTTCATCTTAAACGTACCGTTGCCATACCAATCTGAAAACGCCGTGCCGGGATTGACGCTAACAATGGCTTTTGTACAACTCAATTCCGGATAAGCCGCCAGAGCCGCCATGCTGTGGCCCGGCACGTCGATTTCAGGAACTATCGTCACGTTCCGCGCCTGTGCATAGGCAATGACCTCCCGGATATCGTTTTGTGTATAGAAGCCCCCGTAGGTTGCCGGTTCGCCCTGTTTTGGCTCGGCCCGGTCGCCATAATGCCCTGATCGAGCTACCCGCCAGGCCCCTACTTGCGTGAGTTTAGGCAGAGATTTAATCTCGATACGCCAGCCGTTGTCGTCGGTGAGGTGCCAGTGAAACGTATTGAATTTCAGCTTCGCCAATTGATCAATGTATTGCTTTACCTCATCTTTCGTGAAAAAATGGCGGCTTACATCGAGCATGATTCCCCGCCAGCCAAAGCGCGGATAATCGGTAATTTTAACGGCGGGCAACGTCCAGGTTTTTGTTACAGCAGCCTGACCCTCAATCTCTTTAGGCAAGAGCTGAACAAACGTTTGCATGCCATAAAACAATCCAGCCGGACGATTAGCGGTAATGATTACGCCCTTCGGCGAAGCATCGAGCATATACCCTTCCTGACCAAGCTGTGCATTGGGCGTGCTGGTCAGGTTAAGTTGAATCGTACCGGTTTTGCCCGACTTTGCCGTCAGCCCAAAACCGGTTGGCCGATTCAACTGTTGACTAAGCATCTCGGCAACGGCTCGGCCCTCGTCCTGATTATACTGAATGGTTGTGGCTTTGTTAAGCGTAAAAATCCCGTTCTGCGGCTGCATACTGACGGGTTGTGGAATTAAATTGATTGGCGACTGGGCACGGGCAGCGGCAATACAAATAATAAAAAGAAGTAAGCGACTAAGATTCATGCTTCGAGTGATTGATAAGTATAATGTATAAGCAAGTTTACTCAAGATTTTAATGACCGCGGGCCAATATCCAAATTTACCATATCCAATATTGGCACATTTTCCCGTTTCCTGTGTTTCTTTGGCAGGGAGCAGACAACACGCTCCGTTTTTTCAATGGCCCAATCACTAAAAGACCTTACCCCACGGCAAATTGTTGCCGAATTAGACCAGTACATTATCGGACAGAACGATGCCAAACGTAATGTGGCTATCGCTCTCCGAAACCGCTGGCGCCGGATGAACAGTACTGCTGATATGCAACGCGAAATCACGCCAAATAATATACTGATGATTGGCGCAACGGGTGTCGGCAAGACCGAAATAGCCCGCCGATTAGCCAAAATTGCCGACGCGCCTTTTATCAAAGTAGAAGCCTCGAAATTTACCGAAGTCGGTTATGTTGGCCGCGATGTGGAAAGCATGGTGCGCGATCTGGTTGAGCAGTCCGTAAATATGGTGCGGGCGGCTAAAAAAGAAGCCGTACAAGTTAAAGCACAGCAATTAGTTGAGGATGCGATCCTGGATATTCTTATTCCGTCCGTTAAGCCAGCCAATGGTCAACTGGGCTTTGAGAATGAGAAAAAAGACGCCGACGCCGAACTGAACGAACGCACCCGCGAACGTTTCCGCGATAAAATCCGCTCCGGTGAAATGGACGACCGGAAAATCGAGATCGACGTGCAGCAAAGCCAAACGCCAAATATTGGCATTATGGGTGGCGCGGTCGATGATATGTCGATGATGAACATTCAGGAAATGATTGGCGGCATGATGCCCAAGCGCGGTAAAAAACGCAAAGTGACTATTGCCGAGGCCCGCAAAATCCTCCTGGAAGAAGAAGCCGCCAAGCTCATCGATATGGATGAGGTGAAGGAAGAAGCCATCCGCAAAGCCGAAGATACCGGGATTATTTTTATCGACGAGATTGATAAAGTAGCTTCGGCTCGCTCAGGCAATGGCGGAGGTGGACCCGATGTTAGTCGTGAAGGCGTTCAGCGCGATTTACTCCCGATTGTAGAAGGTAGCGCGGTCAACACCAAATACGGGGTTATCCATACCGACCATATTTTATTTATTGCGGCCGGGGCCTTTCATGTAGCCAAACCCAGCGATTTGATTCCTGAACTGCAGGGGCGTTTCCCCATTCGGGTTGAATTGCAAAGTTTGTCGGAAGAGGATTTCTACCACATTCTGAAAGAGCCAAAAAACGCCCTCACAAAGCAGTACGAAGCCATGTTAGCCGCTGAAAATGTTGGCCTTACCTTTCAGGATGACTCCCTGCGCGAAATCGCCCGGATTGCGTTTGAGGTAAACGGCGAAGTCGAAAACATTGGTGCACGTCGGTTACAGACCGTACTAAGCCACCTGATGAACGACTTTATGTTCGATATTCCTGACGTTATTGGTGCCAACGCGCATGTTGTTGTTACCAGGGAACTTGTGAACGAAAAGCTAAACGGATTGGTAAAAAACCGGGATTTGAGTCAGTTTATTTTATAGCCGTATCGTGGCCGGAAGGCCGCATAGCCAGTAGAATTAAATGTAGTTTACATCATTTACCGGCCCCGTATGACCCCGATGGGACGGTCGGCCGTGGCCGGCACAAGTTTATAATAGATATGGGGTTTCAATAAAAAATTGTCCGCCACGGTCGACCCTACATCGGGATCA
>CAXVWN010000347.1:0-3752 GCA_964263725.1 Spirosoma sp. | reverse complement strand
CGTGCTTATCGAGCGAAACCGTCAAGTGACGAATGATACGCTCATCACGGAGGTACTCGGTGTTGAGTTTCTCGATGATCGTGCCGAGGGCCTTAAACTCGAAGAGTTGGTAGTAACCCGTGTTCTTATGCTGAATCGGATAGGCCAGCTTACGCAAGCCCATGTGGTCTTCATGAACAAGCTCCGCACCGTTATCGGTCAGCACTTTGCGGAACTTGTCAACGGCGTCCTTCATCTGAGCATCAGATAAAACGGGAGTTAAAATGAACACCGTCTCGTAGTTATTAGGAAACATTTTTTTTGTAATTTGTTTGAAATGAGGGCGCAAAGGTACATATAAAAAAGAAAAGGGCAAAGGGTATAATGTAAAAATACTGATTACACCATACCCTTTGCCCTGTAACGTACGCTTCTGCGCTATTTTATGGTGAACTCTCCCTCGCCAATCCGGAAGCCTTCGCAGTAAACTTCAATCGTGTGTTTGCCTTCTTTAAATTGCTGGCCACCCCGGCCGTAGAAGTAGTCGACCCGCTGGCGGCTATTGTCAAAATTGAAGCGTTGCAGCGCTGTATAAATCATGCCCTGATTGTTGTACATGAACTCGCCGGAACCAGTGGCCAGGTCAGATATTACCGCGCCATTTGGATCAATAACCCGCATATACAGTACTTTTTCGTCCTTTTTGGCCAGTCCATTTGGTGACAATAGAACCGATACGTGAATTTTATCAACTTTCTTGGCCTTGTAAGTACCGCCGTCGCTTTCCTTTCCTTTTGAGTTTACGGCGTTTACGGTAACGGCCTCGGCCCTGAGGGCGGCAGCTATCGTAACTTTCTCGGCTAGTTCCTGATTTTTTATAGTAACTGCTACTACAGAGTCACTTAACGATTGTTTTTCGGCTTTAAGGCCATTATTTTCCTGCGAAAGCGATTCATTCTGTTGGCTCAAAACACCATTCTCTTCTTTCAGTCGGGCTATTTCCTGATCCTTCTGAACTAAAATTGCCTGATAGTTTCGAATTTTCTGATCGTACTTCTTACTATCGAACGAAGTAACGTTTTTCAATTCGCGCTTATCGACTTCTAATTGCGCTTTTATCTTCATAAGCGAATCGACACTGCCGCCTAACTGCTGTATTTCGGCAATCTTAGCATCTAATTGCGTCGAAATCGAGTCGAGTTTGGTTTTAGCAAGTAGTACCTCCTCGGTTTTGGCTGCAATCGTGGCATCTTTCGTTTTGTTATCCTGCCGCTCCTGGTAGTAGAAGTATAACAGCAATACGTTAAGGGCGGCCAGAATTAATAGGGCGGCCAGTAAATAACTGCGACTGTTATTCCGGGGTTGTGGTCTAGGTTCCATTGGGGTCATATGTTAGGCTAACGAGTTGAGGTTAAAAATCCTTACCAAAACTAAATCATAGTATGATTTATTGTCTTGTTTAAGTGGTTTTTGGCCAAAAACTACGCGTTTCTGCGTGGTTATCAAACCTATATTTGCACAATATTAATAAACCGTTGCTAGAAGACAACTACGCAAGATAGTATGATAGCAGATAGAATTCGCCTGATTGAGAGTGAATTACAGGATAAGGCTAAGCTAATTGCCGTTACAAAAACGAAGCCTGTCGAATTGTTACGCGAAGCGTATGACGCCGGTTGCCGACGGTTTGGTGAGAATAAAGTGCAGGAAATGGCTGAGAAACAGCCCCAATTCCCGGCCGATGTGGACTGGCATTTAATTGGCCATTTACAAACGAATAAGGTCAAATATATAGCCTCGTTTGTAACACTAATCCACACAATAGATAGCCTGAAGCTGTTGCAGGAAGTAAATAAACAGGCTACCAAACACAATCGCACTATTGATTGCCTGTTACAAATCTACATTGCCAATGAGGAAACAAAGTTTGGACTCTCAGCCGATGAGGCTGAAGCCCTGCTTAATGCCCCCGAATTAAATGATTTACCTAATGTGCGTATTATTGGCCTAATGGGGTTAGCGACCAACACGGATGATGAGTCACAAATTCGCCGGGAGTTTCGCGGGCTGAAGCAGTTGTATGACAAACTGGGCCAAATTCAGCGTCCGATGCTTCACTTCCAGGAATTGTCGATGGGGATGAGTGGCGACTATCGTATTGCTCTCGAAGAAGGGAGTACGCTGGTTCGGGTTGGGAGTGCGATTTTTGGGAGTAGAAACTAAAGCTTTTGTCAGTATTAATAAAAACAAAATGAAATTCTTTATTCAGGCGGGGGCCGTTCTAGGCCTGTTGGGTGTTGCTCTTGGCGCTTTTGGCGCCCATGCATTACGAACGATGCTCGATGCCTCGGGGCGGGGCGCAACCTTCGAGACGGCGGTCAAATATCAGTTTTATCACGCGATTGCCCTCGTTCTGGTAGGTTTGCTAATGCATACATTCGGCAGTAATCCGACCATTGTGAAATTACTTAACTGGTCGGGTTATTCGTTTTTAGGTGGCGTACTGATTTTTTCGGGATCGCTTTATATACTGTGCTTCACGGGCGTTACATGGTTGGGCGCAATCACGCCAATTGGTGGCTTGGGCATGATTATAGGCTGGGCGTTACTGTTGTGGGCTTTCTTATAGAATGATAAATGATGAATCAGCTGACGTGAAGGGCAATAATTCATAATTCATCATTGAATTCGTATCTTTGTGGTCTGATTCTGAGAATAATGCAAACGAATATACAGGCTGAAACTGCCCGTCGGCGCACGTTCGCCATCATTAGTCACCCCGATGCTGGTAAAACGACGCTGACCGAAAAATTACTGCTTTTTGGGGGAGCCATTCAAACAGCCGGAGCTGTTAAATCCAATAAAATCAAGAAGACGGCTACGTCCGATTTTATGGAAATTGAAAAGCAACGGGGTATTTCTGTAGCTACGTCGGTAATGACGTTTGAATATGACAAGCTGAAGATCAATATCCTTGATACGCCCGGTCACAAAGATTTTGCTGAAGATACATACCGGACCTTGACCGCTGTTGATAGCGTTATTCTGGTTATCGACTGCGTAAAAGGTGTGGAAGAGCAAACTGAGCGGCTTATGGAAGTGTGCCGGATGCGTGACACACCGGTTATTATCTTTATCAACAAACTTGACCGCGAAGGCCGGAATCCGTTCGACTTGCTGGATGAATTGGAGGAAAAACTAAACATTCGCGTTCGGCCCATGACCTGGCCGGTCAACATGGGTTCTGACTTTAAAGGTGTCTATAGCCTGATCGAGAAAAAATTATATTTCTTCAAAGCGAATAAAACCAAGGTAGAAGCCGATGTACTGCCGATCGACCTGGCCGACGATATGCTTGACCAGAAAGTGGGCGACCGTGATGCCGCTCAACTTCGGGAAGACGTTGACCTGATCGAGGGTGTTTACGATACGTTTGATCGGCAGGCTTATTTAGACGGTAAACTGGCACCGGTGTTCTTCGGCTCGGCCGTGAATAATTTTGGTGTAAAAGAATTGCTCGAAGGATTCTGCGACATTTCACCCGAACCCATCGCTCGTCCGACTGATAAACGTGAAGTGTTTCCCGGCGAGAAAAACTTTACTGGCTTTGTCTTTAAAATTCACGCCAACCTCGATCCACGCCATCGCGACCGTATCGCGTTTCTGCGTATCTGTTCGGGTGTGTTTGAACGGAATAAATTTTATCACCACACACGCTTAGATAAAAATGTGCGATTTGCCAGCCCGTTTAGTTTCATGGCCGATAGCAAAAG
>CAXVWN010000346.1:0-10020 GCA_964263725.1 Spirosoma sp. | reverse complement strand
TTTGCCAGCCAGTTTATTGGTGTTATTATAGTTTATTAGGGTAACAGAGCTGTTTAAACTTTTATTTACATATAGAATTTGTCATGGCTCCGGCCACCCAGTCCGAGGAACGAGGAATCTTCGGGAGTTGGCCTTTTTTCTGCTCTAACGAAGATTCCTCGTTTCTCGGACCGGGTGGCCGGAGCCATGACAAAAACGCTCATTTATCCTCAATTTCTAAAAGTTTAAACAGCCTCAATATCATAATTGAGCCGGGTTAAAACCAGGATAATACAATATCCAGTGTAAGTCTGCTGAATTCAACTGTGCAACATAACGCTGAAAGCCCGATATTTGCCCCGCCAAAACCATTATGACAATGGGTGAACAATTGCCCGGCGTCTTTTCTTTCTGATGTCTCAAAAAGTAGTTCTTGCCTTTAGCGGAGGTCTCGATACCTCCTTCTGTGTTAAATATTTGTCCGAAGACCGGGGCATGGATGTATATTCGGTGCTGGTCGATACGGGTGGCTTCTCGGATGCCGAACTCAAAGCGATTGAGGAACGAGCCTACTCATTAGGAGTAAAATCCCACGTCACAATCTCCAAAACGGACGATTACTACCAGCAATGCCTGAAGTTTCTGGTGTTCGGTAATGTGTTGAAAAACAACACGTATCCGCTCAGTGTTAGTGCCGAACGGATTTTTCAGGCTATTGCCGCAGCCGAATATGCCCGCGAAATTGGTGCATCGGCTATTGCGCACGGTAGCACCGGAGCGGGCAACGATCAGGTCCGTTTCGATATGGCATTCAGAATCATTGCTCCCGAAGCCGAAGTCATCACGCCTATCCGCGACCTGCGGCTATCGCGCGAAGCTGAAATTGAGTATCTGAAGGCGAAAGGTGTAGAACAGGAATGGCACAAATCTGCTTATTCGATTAACAAAGGCCTGTGGGGAACCTCAGTTGGCGGCAAAGAAACGCTGACGTCAGATCAGTTTCTGCCCGAGTCGGCCTGGCCAACGCAGGTAACGAAAACGGAGCCGGAAACCATTACGCTTACGTTTGAACATGGCGAAATTAAAGGAGTTGCCGGTGAGAAGTTTGCGAATCCGGTAGATGCCATCCGGAAACTTACCGAGCTGGCTGGTCCATTCGGTATTGGGCGCGACATCCACGTTGGCGATACGATTATTGGTATCAAAGGACGCGTTGGATTTGAAGCACCCGCTCCGTTAATTCTCATTAAAGCCCACCACACATTAGAAAAACATGTACTGGGCAAATGGCAGCTGTATTGGAAAGAGCAATTGGCGAACTGGTATGGTACTATGCTTCATGAAGGCCAGTTTATGGACCCTGTGATGCGGAATATAGAACTGTTTCTGGCGGACACGCAAGCGCATGTTTCGGGTAAAGTACATGTTTTGCTGGCCCCGTATCGATTCCAGGTATTAGGCATCGAATCAGATCATGATCTGATGTCGTCGGCCTTTGGTTCGTATGGCGAAATGAACAACGCCTGGACTGGCGACGATGTACGAGGCTTCTCGAAAGTAGCCTCTAATCAGGTAATGATCTACGAAAAAATCCGTGAACTTAATTCTTGATGCCAGTCCGCTCGGCATCGGATTTTATCATCGGCAAGCTCGAACAGGCATCAGCCGCGTTGTTGAACAGTTAATCGCTGGCATACAACAGGCTGATGGCCTTGAGCTAATGCTGGCTGCCCCAACACACCTGGCCGAAACAATGCGCTATGCACAAACCATGTTTGGTGTAAATGCGCCACCGTTTGCGAATGCGCCGGTTGAACAGATCGTGGCTAGATTTGAAAACAGTTTATTACGTCCATTATCTCCGGATGGTAAGCCGTCGAAAGGAATTCGAGAGATAGCCTATCGGGCAAATCAGGCGCTAGGCCGGGACGTATCACGTTTCGACCTGACTAGTTTGCCGGATCAGTCTGTCTACCACGCTACCTTTTTTCCTATCCCCGACGTTTTTCGCAAAAGTCGGATCATGCCGATGGTGCAAAGCATTTATGACATGATTCCGATTTTGCATCCTGAATGGTTTACGTCCGGCGAGCAAACGGTTAAGAAAGTACTGGAAACGCTTCCACCCGAGGCTTGGATAACGACCATTTCTCAGGCTACAAAAGACGATTTCTGTGACTATACCGGTTTCGATCCAAATCGGGTAGTGCCTATTTTGCTGGCAGCTTCCCCAACGTTATTTTATCCAGCAAATGATGAAGGACAGAAGCAGACTGTTCGGCAGAGGTTAGGCATTGGCGATGCTCCTTATCTGTTGAGCCTGGCCACACTGGAACCGCGCAAGAATATCGCTCATCTCATTCGTTCGTTTGGGCAATTGGTTAATGGTGGAGATCTGCCTTCCGATTTACGATTGGTGCTGGTTGGAACGAAGGGGTGGAAGTTTGACGAGATCATGGCAGAAGCCAGCAAAACCCCGGCTTTGGCGTCACGATTGATCTTTACTGGTTTCGTACAGGACGAAGATTTGGCTTCACTTTACGGGGGAGCAACTGCTTTTTTGTATCCTTCCTTGTACGAAGGGTTCGGTTTGCCGCCACTTGAAGCCATGCAGTGCGGCTTGCCAGTCATTACGTCTGATATTCCATCTATTGCGGAGGTTGTTGGTGAGGCTGCCATTCGGGTTTCACCCACCGATACAGATGAGCTTTGCCAGGCTATAATCACAGTCGTTAATTCGTCGTCGATTCGGGCAGATTTATCGGTTAAGGGGTTGAAACAAGCAGCTTTGTTTTCATGGGAAAGGTTTATTGCCGACCATGTTGCCTTGTACAAACAGTTACATTATCAGGTACGATAACAATTGATAGCGCCTACTTTTTAGTTACCTTGCAATTGCTTTTATGTGATTAGGTAGCCACTTTATTGTTATTATTTTCAATTAAGTTACATTTGGTGATTGGTAAGTCAAGAAAATATTGTGCTCCCCGAAGTATTGCGTATCCACTACAACTGCTTGATTTTGTAGTAGATGGGTATGCAAAAGGGAGCTACAAACGTAGGAATTATGAGTTGTCTGATAATGACAAGCCGTCAATTCTGATGATGACATCGGGTCATTTGGGCGACGCCTTAATTCTGTCTTATGCATTTCCACTGATTCGACATAAATATCCTGATGCTCAGATCGACGTACTGGCTGGCAGTTGGTGCGACCCAATCTGGAAGGATAATCCGTATATCCGACGCGTTATTCATCTTAACCATATTGGAACAAGTCGTCGTCCCATTTCCAGGTTAAGGAAGTGGCAGGATTTTTTCCAGACAACTCGGGCAGCGATTAAATCGTTGAGCGACACTGTATATGATTACTCGGTAGATATCCGGTTTTCGAGTGCGCCCATGCACTTTGTGTTGCCCTATTTAAAAATAAAACGCAAAATTGGTTATGGAACTCGCGGCTTTGGCGGGTTGCTTGATAACGAGTTTTTCCTGCCCGACAAGGAAGTCCATAACTTCGACCTGATTCTTACGCTGTTAAAGCCAATGGAAATTGAGACCGATTTACAAACGGTTGAGCCTTACTTTTTTCATCCTTTAGAATCACCAGGTCAGTTGTGGGCTAAACTAGATCGGCCGGTTCCTGATACTAAAATCATCCTGATTTGTCCCGAATCGGGCGATCCCATTCGGATGTTATCGGTTGATTACTGGTGTGAATTCGTAACCCGACTTTTACAGGAAAGTCCATGCTCGTTGGTGTTTAGCGGCCAGCAAGCGTTCACGACTGAGTTGTATGAGCGTGTCTTATCGAGGAACCCAAATGCGGCCAATCGGCTCATAACGGCTGTGGGAAAATTAACGCTTCAGGATATAGCGAGTTTGAGCGAACAGGCGCAGGCCGCTTTTACGCTGGACTCGCTTCCTATGCACTTGTGCTGCCTGGGTTGCCCAACGTTATCGTTCCAGAAAAACGGAATGGGTATTCAGTTTTTCCCGATTTCCAGTCAACCAACGCTTGTTTTGCACAATCACCAACTGAGTCGCTCATTAACGCTTGATCGTCCTGATTTTGAAGGAGACTATGTAGCAGCGTTCGATGAAACTGTATTAGATCGCGCTATGCAGTGGTTTCGAGCGATTAATGAGCGCAGTCGGGTTTCCATTTAAGAAAATTAGTGTTGGCCGATAGACGGAGGTGATGATTAACCGCAGCCATTCTGGAACACTAACTCGGTCAAACCTGACAGCATATTGAATCAATAAAGCAACGCGGTCGTTAGGTAAGCATGGAAAAAATTAACGTTGGCATTATTGGCGGAGCAGGTTACACGGGTGGTGAACTGCTGCGTATTCTGATTAATCATCCCTTTGTAAATGTGGCGTTTACACACAGCAAAAGTCAGGCAGGAAAACCCGTTTGGTCTACCCATACCGACTTGCTGGGCGATACCGACTTGACGTTTTCGGGCGAAGAGACGACAGATTTAGTGGCTCAGGAAGGATTAGACGCTATTTTTTTATGTTCTGGGCATGGTGCATCGGCAACGTTTATGGCCGACCATGACGTCTCCGATAATATTGCCGTTATTGACCTTAGTGCCGATTTTCGGGATGAACATGACGACTTCGTTTACGGCCTTCCCGAATTGAATCGGGAGCGAATCCAGGAAGCGATGCGCATTGCAAACCCCGGTTGTTTTGCGAGTAGTATTCAACTGGCTCTGTTACCTCTGGCAAAAGCCGGGAAACTGACCAACGATGTACATGTGAGCGCCATTACGGGCAGCACAGGTGCGGGTCAGGCGCTGGTGCCTACAACGGGCTTCACCTGGCGGAACAATAACGTGTCAATTTATAAAGCCTTCTCGCATCAGCACTTAACCGAAATTCGTCAGAGTGTAACCCAACTCGATCCCGACTTCAACCACGCGATTAATTTTGTTCCGTATCGGGGCGATTTCACGCGCGGGATCATGGCGAATGTGTACACGCCCTTTGCCGGAACACTGGACGAAGCCAGGCAGTTATATAAGACTTATTATGAAGCTCACCCTTTCACGCACGTCAGCGACACGCCGGTAGATGTGAAACAGGTGGTGAATACAAACAAATGCCTGCTCCATTTAGAAGTGCATGACGGCCAATTGCTGATTACAAGCGTAATTGACAACTTAACAAAAGGTGCATCGGGACATGCCGTTCAAAATTTGAATCTGGTGTTCGGCCTGCCAGAAGATACCGGTTTGCGCCTGAAAGCAGTAGCGTTTTAAGAAGTAATGCTCGAAACTGACCGTTTGATTCTTGATGCGTTCTCCGTTGAGGATGCCGCGTTTGTCCTTGAGCTGCTCAATACGCCTACATGGCTTGAGTTCATTGGCGACCGGAACGTGCGAACGCTTGCTGATGCGCGCCAGTATATTCTTGATGGACCGTTGAAAAGTTATGAGAAATTTGGTTTTAGACAGTATGTTGTCAAACTAAAAGCTACGAGTGTTTCTATTGGTTTGTGCGGATTATTCAAGCGGGAGTTGCTGGAGGACATTGATATTGGATTTGGCTTCCTGCCCGATTATGCCGGAAGCGGCTATGGATACGAAGCGGCCTCGGCAGTAATGGCCTACGCAACAGACCAGTTAGGATTAACGCGCCTAACCGGTCTTACGACGGCATCGAACCACAAGTCCATACGTCTGCTCGAAAAGCTGGGCTTGCGGTTTGAACGGAAAATTCTCGTTAGAACTGATGGCGAGGAGAGTTTGCTGTTTGGAACGCCAAACCCCGAATTATAACTTTTTCAACGCTTCCTGCCACGTCTTAAATTCGGTTCGGTAGATTTTGTGCCGGTCTAAATCGGGTTCGAATGTATTCCCAAACGCAACGCGTTCAGCCGCTTCATCCAGCGTTTTTACAACCCCGGTCGCTTTCATCGTTAGGAGAATAGCGCCCATTGAGCCGCTTTCATTGCTGGCATTAAGCCGTACGGGGATTCCGGCTATATCGGCCAACATCTGAACCCATAACGTTGATTGTGCAAAGCCACCGTTGGCATGAATGACACGGGCCGGGCCGGTATGAGACGTCAATAATTCGTTAATACTAAGGAGGTTAAACAATACACCTTCCAGTGCAGCCCGTGCAAAATGGGCTCGCGTATGTTGCCAGTCTACGTGCAGGTAAGCCCCACGAACAGAAGCATCCCATAAGGGTGCCCGTTCGCCCTGAAGATAGGGGAGGAACAGCAGTCCGTCAGAACCGGGGGCGATAGTTGCCGCTTCGGCCAGCACCGCTTCTGTATCCTGCTGAATCAGTTTTTCGCTGACCCATTCCAGCACGTTGCCACCGTTGTTTGTTGGGCCACCAACAACGTAATAGCCTTCGTCGAGAAAGTAGCAAAACAGGCGCACTTGCGGGTCGCGAAGCGGTTTGCGTACCGTCTGTCTAATGGCCCCGCTGGTGCCGATCGTGAGTGTGGCTGTACCCCGTTTAATAGCGCCCGCACCAAGATTCGCGAGGCAACCGTCCGACGCGCCAATGACCAGTGAAATTCCTGCTGTTAAACCTGTTCCGGCGGTTTCGGGTCGTGGTTGATAGGTTCGCTGATAGGTTGTTGGAACGGGCGTCGATAACTGATCGACCCGAACGCCGGCAAAGTCCATTGCCAGTTCGCTCCATTCCCGTTTACTTTCGTCGAATAATCCCGTGGCGGTTGCAATGGAGTAATCAATCTCAAATTCGCCGGTCAACTTATGCCATAAAAACTCTTTGATCGAGCCAAAACGGGCCGTCCGGCGTAGCGAACGTGGATCATGTTCGCGTAGCCAGGCTAATTTACAAAGCGGAATCATGGGGTGAAGGGGCGTTCCGGTCTGCGTATAAATAGCCTTCCCTAAGTCGGCCTGAGTTGTGCGTAATGTATTGGCTTGTTCTTCGGCACGGTTATCGGACCAGAGAATGGCGTTTCCGAGCGAAGCGCCATCGGCAGCCATTGGCAAAAGGCTGTGCATGGCCGTACAAAAGGCAACGTGTGTAATAACGTGACCTCCACTGACCAATTCGCGACATACTTCCGAAATGACTTGCACAAATGCCGCCCAAATCTCGGCAGGGTCTTGTTCGGCATAACCGGGTTGGGGGTGTAATGTCGTAACGGGCGCTGATGCATGGGCCAGAATCTGGCTCAAGTCCGACGGCATTGCCAGTGCTTTTACATTTGTAGTACCGACATCGACGCCAACGAAACAATTCATAGAGTAGGGTATAGTTTATCCGCCAAAGCAACGCAAAATTTGGCTTTTCCGGGCATTAATAATGCAGAAACCGGATGCGATTGTCGAAAAGCATCCGGTTTTATGAACTCAATAAAGGCGAACGATTCGCTACGTTAAGTTGTAAAAAGCAGTAGCGTTCTCACCAAAAACCGTTGCCCGAACGTCCTCTCCCCAAGCGTCAACATATTCCTCAACCAGGGTTTTGACTTGCGTATAGTTGGCTGCAACCAAACAAACAGGCCAGTCAGATCCGAACATAAGTCGGTCAGGGCCAAAGTGTTCGAAGGCTACATTCAGATAAGGGAAGAAGTCTTTTTTGCTCCAGTTGTGCCAGTCAGCCTCGGTAACCATACCCGACAGTTTGCACGAAACATTCTTGTTTTTGGCAATCTCCGTCATGAAATTCGACCAACGACTAATTTCTTTTTTCTGAACATACGGCTTCGCCAAATGGTCGATCACGAAATTGACTTCGGGCACGGCTCGAACCAGACTCAAAGCGGCTTTGAGTTGAGTTGGATAGATCAGAATATCGTACGTCAGACCAAATTCGGCTAACTGTCGAATGCCGTCTATAACCGTTGGCCGAGCCAGAAAATCGTCGGGTTCGGCTTGGGCTATATGTCGGTAACCCTTTATTTCTTTGTATTGGGACAACGCCTGTAAGCGTTCCCGTAGCTGCGCCGATTGCAAATCGACCCAACCCACTACACCTTTGACGATGTCATAATTTCGGGCCATACTCACCAGAAACATCGTCTCATCTTCCGACTGCGACGCTTGAACGGCTACGCATCCATCAATGCCGTTTTGTTTTAGAACCGGCTCTAAATCAGCGGGCAAAAAATCACGCTGGATAATAGACATATCGTCTGTAATCCAACTATCCCGAACAGGATCGAAGTGCCAGAAATGTTGGTGAGCGTCGATTGTCATACTTTACACGAATGCAACTGCCGTCTGTTTTTGTTCGCCGAGACCTTCGATGCCCAATTCCACGACATCGCCCGGCTTGAGATACCAGGGCGGACTCATGCCCAGGCCGACGCCCGCTGGTGTGCCGGTTGAAATAACATCACCGGGCAGCAACGTCATAAACTGACTGATGTAGCTTACCAGCGTCGGCACGTTGAAAATCATATCGTCGGTGTTGGAATCCTGTAATCGCTTACCGTTGATAGTGAGCCATAAGTGAAGGTTATTGGGTTCCGGAACCTCGTCTTTAGTAACCAGATAGGGTCCCAGCGGGGCGAATGTATCCGCACTTTTCCCTTTTACCCATTGGCCACCACGCTCCAGTTGCCACGCCCGTTCGCTGTAATCGTTGTGCAGCGCATAGCCTGCAATGTAATCCATCGCATCGTCTAGCTCGACGTAACTGGCGCGCTTGCCAATGACGATTGCCAGTTCAACTTCCCAGTCCGTTTTTTCGGAACGTTTTGGAATGACCACATTATCGTTGGGTCCGCAAAGTGCCGTTGTTGCTTTGAAAAACAGAATTGGTTCGGCAGGTGAGGCTGCCCCGGTTTCGGCTGCGTGTTTGGCATAGTTCAGACCCACACAAATGATCTTCGACGGGCGTTTTATGCAGGGACCAAAACGTTCATCTGCCGCAACTTCCGAGCAAGTGTGCGCATGGGCCGTGAGCCAGTGAGTTAATCGTTCGGGGCCGTTACTGGCAAAAAACGATTCGTCATAATCTTCACCAAAATGGGTTACGTCAATATGTTGGCCGGTGGGTAATACAACACCAGGATGTTCGTGATCGGGCAAGCCGAAGCGGAAGAGTTTCATGCAGTTAAATTCAGTTATTGATAAAAGGCTTTCTAAAAGCGCTTTAGTGGTTTATTTCGACCTGGTATGAAGGCATACTGTTTGAGAATGCCGGATTAGTTATTCAACCGAACAAAACCACCATCCAGCGGATAATCGCAGCCCGTAACAAATCCCGCTTCATCGGAGCAGAGATAAAGGGCTAAGGCACCAACTTCTTTCGGTTCGGCCATACGGCCAATGGGTTGCGTTTTCGATAGTTTTTCAAACATCTCAGCTTCCTGACCCGGATAATTCTTCGCCAGAAAACCGTCGACAAAGGGCGTATGCACGCGGGCGGGTGAAATGCAGTTGCACCGAATATTGTCTTTCAGGTAGTCTTTGGCTACGGACAAAGTCATGGTTAGCACGGCGCCTTTGCTCATCGAATAAGCGAACCGATCAGGGATGCCTACGGATGCCGCTACCGATGCCATGTTCAAAATAATGCCCCCGCCGTTGGCTTTGAAGTGCGGAATAACGGCATAAAGGCAATTGTATACCCCTTTTACATTAATGCGAAAAATTCGGTCAAAATCAGCTTCACTGGTAGAGTCGGCTTTCCCAACGTGCGCAACCCCCGCGTTATTGACAAGGATGTGAATGGGAGATTCAGCCTCAATTTGACCGATCAGATCAACAACCTGCGCCTGATCTGACACATCAATGGGATGCGCTTTCGCTGTTCCACCGGCTGCATTAATATCATCGGCTACCTGCTGGGCTAATTCGCCGTTGATTTCCAGAATGTGAACCGTTGCTCCGGCCTGGGCAAATGTCTGTGAAATAGCCAGTCCAATGCCGCTGGCCCCGCCCGTAACAAGAGCTGTTTTGTCTTTGAGTGAGAACATAACTAGTTGTATGTATATGTAGAGACGCATCCTTGCCGGTCCGCCGGTGCGGTCTCCTGAGCGTCAGCAATATCTTTCGTCAGCCAAAGCCATCCGGTCAGGAGACC
>CAXVWN010000345.1:0-4293 GCA_964263725.1 Spirosoma sp. | reverse complement strand
AATATCCTAACTACCTCAACAACACGACTCAGCAAAGATGTTGTCAGTCAGTTTCCATTGACTGTAGTCCCCGGTACTTCCGAGAAGTTGGGTGTCAAATACAGCATTCTGGTTAAGCAGATTGCACTGAGTCAGGCTGGGTTTAACTACTATGATCAGTTGGCTAAAATAACGCAGAATATAGGGTCAATTTTCGATCCGCAGCCGTCGCAGATCATCGGAAACCTGTATAGCACAGCCAACACCAGTGAGCTGGTTATGGGTTTCTTTCGGGTAGGAACGGTTGAAACGAAGCGGATTTTCATTACCCGTTCGCAATTACCCGGTTTCCGTCCAACTACGGGCTATGAAGGTTGTACTGTTGATACGCTCTCTGTCTCAGATATTATTAAATCTCAACCAACTATTCTCACGATGTATGGTATGACTCAATACTTGACGACAACCAGTTACTGTGCGGACTGCCGCGGACGGGGTGGCGTTCTCAAACGGCCTGATTTCTGGGAATAACCAGTTGCTTTTCAACGATCTTTCTTATGCCTATTCCTATACAACGATTAGTTTATATCGTACTGTTACTAAGCAGCTTACCTACCTTTGGTCAGACGCAACCATCGGCCAATGTGCTGGTACAGTCGTTTGATACATACCGTCGGCAGGCGCTTCAGGAAAAGCTGTTTATTCATACTGATCAGGCGTTTTATCTGACGGGTGAAACCATGTGGTTCAAAATCTATTGCGTGGATGGCACTCGCCACCAGCCGCTCGATGTTAGCAAAGTCACGTATATTGAGTTGCTGGACAAGGAGCGAAAGTCGGTTTTGCAAACCAAAGTTGCCCTTACATCGGGCGGGGGAAATGGTACATTGTTTTTGCCAGCGTCCATGAATTCAGGTACCTATCTTATGCGGGCCTACACGAGTTGGATGAAGAATTTCAGCAGCAATTTTTTCTTCGAGAAGACCCTAACGATTGTCAACCCGTTTAAGCCGTTGGGACTGCCATTGCTCAAAGAAACTCCCGATTATGATATGCAACTTTTCCCCGAGGGCGGTAATCTCGTACAGGGATTACCGGGTAAAGTGGCCTTTAAAATCGTGGACGCATCGGGGCGAGGTGTGACCGTTCGGGGTGGGCTACTGAACGAACAAAATGATACCCTCACGCGGTTTAGTTCGCATAAATTCGGCATCGGAAGTTTCACGTTTACGCCATTGGCCAATACAACGTATCGGGTCGTTATGACCGACCAGCAAGGCCGCACCATTATCCGCCCACTCCCAACGATTTATGCGCAGGGATACACCATGCATCTGGAAGAAGCCTCGACCAACCAGTTAAAAATAACGGTCAACACCAATATGGATGCGGCATCGGCGGTGTATCTGTTCGCCCACACCCGAAACGAAATCAAGCTGGCAGAACTGCACCCGATTCAACGCGAAGCATCTTTTCTGATCGACAAAAAAGCGTTAGGCGAAGGCATCTCGCACCTGACAATTTTCAATGCCAACCGCAAGCCGGTTTGCGAACGATTGTATTTCAAACAACCTACCCAACAGCTAACAATTTCTTTAAAACCCGATCAGAATCAGTATGCTTCCCGAACTAAAGTAACGCTGGAGACTTCAGTACAGGCGTTTGCGGTTAAAAGCAATCAGGCCGCCTTGTCGGTAGCTGTCTATCGAACCGATTCACTGGCAAGCGTTGGTTCGGGGAACATCCTGAGTTATTTATGGATGACGTCTGATTTAGCCGGTCACATCGAATCGCCGGAGTATTACCTGCAACCCGAAAATGCCGATGTTGCCCAGGCAACGGATAATCTGATGCTAACGCACGGCTGGCGTCGATTTCGGTGGGACGATATTCTTGCCGACCCATCCAATACGGGCACCCAGCCATCCGCAAATCCCTTTATTCCTGACTACAAAGGGCTGCTCATTCACGGTACGGTAACCGATCCATCATCGGGCAAGCCAGTTCCTAACATCGCAACCTACCTGTCGACACCCGGCAAGCCAGTTCGGCTTTATGTTTCGCGGAGTGATGCCGCCGGTCGGATTCAATTTGAGATGCAGGATTTCTACGGTCCCAGAAACATTATTGTTCAAACTAATCCGCAAGACAGCCTGTATAAATTAACGGTGGACAATCCGTTCTCCGGTACACCCACCGCTACCCGTTTACCCGAGTTTTCTCTGGCCGAATCGCAAGCCGATCAACTCCTGAGTCGCAGCGTGGCCATGCAAGTGCAAACGACGTATTGGGGCGATCAAGCCATCCGGTATCATTACCCGACCGTCGACAGCACAGCCTTTTACGGCGCTTCCAGCGAGTCTTATTTGTTAGATACATACACACGTTTCCCCCGCATGGAAGAGGTATTGCGCGAATATGTGTTAGGCGTAATGCCCCGAAAAAAGCAAGGGCATTTTCAACTGCATGTTCTGAATGAACCGTACCGAGCCATTTTTGAAGACCCATCGCTGGTATTACTGGATGGCGTACCCATCTTCGACATGGACAAGGTTATTGAGTTTAGTCCATTGAAAGTGAAGCAACTAGATGTTACAACAAATCGCTATTTCATGGGTCCGGCTCTATTTTCCGGTATTATCAGTTTCATGACCTATAAAGGCGATCTGGCTGGTTTTGCACTGGACACTCGCCTGCTAAAATTAGAGTACGACGGACTGCAATTACAACGCGAGTTTTATTCGCCCCGTTATGACCGAACGGTCGGATCGTCAGCCAATCAGCCCAGCCGCCTTCCCGATGCCCGAACCTTATTGTACTGGAATCCTGACCTGAAAACCGATTTACAGGGCAAAGGGCGTGTCGAATTCTTCACATCAGACCAAACCGGAACATACGTTGTCGAAGTAAACGGGCTGACGGTAGATGGTACCGCTGGAAGCCAGCGAGTTCTGTTTGACGTAAAAAACGCGCCGAAGTAGGTGAGTACAGTACGGAGGTTCGGTCTGGAATTGGTCCTTTATAGTTTCTGACGTTGTCCCCATGAAGTACTTTTTTTTAGCCGGGTTATGGCTCGTTTTATGGTTAAGCATTTTGGCACCATCTGATGCTCAGCCTCAGCAAGCTCAAGGCAATTCAGCCCGCCCCTGGACGTACTGGTGGTGGATGGGCAGTGCCGTAAATGAGCCAGACATTACTCACCAACTCGAACAGTTTGCACAGGCCGGGCTGGGTGGCGTTCATATTATTCCGATTTATGGCGTTAAAGGCTATGAAAACAAGTCCATCCCATTTTTAACAGACCGCTGGCTGGCGGTATTCGCGCATACCGTTCGCGAAGGGAAACGGCTAGGCATTGGCGTTGACCTCACCACCGGCACAGGCTGGCCTTTTGGCGGACCAAATGTCTCGACCGATATAGCCGCTAAAGAATGGAAAGTGACTAATGGTAAACTCACTTCGGTGCTCACCAAGCAGCAGGTAAAACGGCCTGCACCCGGCGGTCAGGGACTGGTTGTCGATTATTTCAGTAAACAGGCTATTAATCAATACCTGCAACGATTCGATTCGACATTGATTCGTTTGCCAGAAAAACCACGCGCCGTTTACAATGACTCTTATGAAGTGTATGGCGCAAACTGGACAGATAATTTTCTGGCCGAATTCAAGGCACGGCGCGGCTATGATCTCAATAATCAGGTAGCTGCATTTTTAGATACAACCCGAACGGAAAATAGCCTGCTTGTTCATCAGGATTACCACCAAACACTGGCCGAATTGTTGCGCGACGGATTTGCCAAAACCTGGTCCAACTGGGCGCATAAGTCAGGCTATCGAACACGCAATCAGGCGCATGGCTCGCCGGGAAACCTACTCGACCTTTACGCCCTAGCCGATATTCCCGAAACAGAATCCTTTGGATCCAGCCGATTTTCAATTCCGGGCTTGCGCGTCGATGCCAATTATGAGGTGGATCGCTTTGGTACGCCGAATCCGCTGGCTATGAAATTTGCTTCGTCGGCGGCAAATTTAACAGGAAAACCGCTGGTCAGTTCGGAAACCGGGACGTGGTTGGCGAACCATTTTCAGGTGTCGCTGTCGCAGATAAAACCGCAGGTCGACGAGTTGTTTGCATCGGGCATTAACCATATTTTTTATCATGGCATTCCCTACTCGCCACCCGCCGAAGCGTGGCCGGGCTGGTTGTTTTATGCTTCGACCAATTACGGCCCGACCTCGCATTTCTGGCCCTATTTACCCCTCCTCAATAAGTACATCGAGCGTTGCCAGACACGCCTGCAAACCAGCAAACCC
>CAXVWN010000344.1:0-11833 GCA_964263725.1 Spirosoma sp. | reverse complement strand
CAATCAAGAAACAGAAATCAAATTAGAATAACCGTTTCTAACAGATTATCATGCAGATAAGATATTCTGTTCATAATTGTTACCGATTGTCGGTAAATCAATAAAGTTTTACGCAAAATAGAACCATATTCCATTTAATAGGCAGGGAATCCTAAAATAAATGGCATTACTAGCAAATAGGTAAGTATAAGCGGTAAAACAAGGATAATCTTGACCTAGACTGTCTTATTAATATGTACCTATCTAGAAATTATGGTTATTTAAATTACTCAATAATGACGGCATTTTCTGATAGCATTCTATTATCTGTATCGCAATAGGGCCGTAGGATTCGACTTATTCATATACTTCCTGAAGCCAACGGTTTAACGATATACGTTAAATCCGGTCACTCATGCCTGACTGACTCGTTTAGCGGCAAACCAGCCAGAGTTAGTAAGTATTCCCGTAAGTACCTGAAGTTCAGCCATTAGTTAACGATCACTCAGCAACATTCTTCTCTTCAATGGCTTTCGCCAATCGTCCATACCATTCTTCGCCATACGCCCGAACGAGTGCTTCGCGGACAAATTTATAGATAGGTACGTTCAATTGTTCGCCAAGACCACAGGCAGGGCTGCAAATAGGCCATCGATCGTAATTTAGCGCGTGGAAAGACTCATATTTAGTGATACGAATTGGATACAGATGGCACGATATAGGTTTTTTCCAGTCAACTTTACCATCGTTATAAGCTTCTTCAATCCCGCATTTTAAAATTCCCCGATTGTCCCACGTAGCATATACGCACTCTCGTCCACCAACCGTATTGGTCACAAAACCACCGTCGCCGTCGGATTCATAGCCGCCCTTTTGCTCAATGACCCGAATGCCTTCCGCAGACAAATAAGGCTTTATATCCTCGTAAATACGGTCCAGAATAGCAGGCTCATCACCCTCCAAAGGCGCACCCATATCGCCTTCAACGCAACAAGCTCCTTTGCATTTATCTAAGTTACAGACGAAAAATTTTTCGGCGACATCGTCGCTGATGCAGGTATTGTCAATGAGTATCATATACGTAAAGATACGGGGTGCTTGACAAATTTTGGTAATAAATCACTGTTTATACAAAAGCCGCTCCACATTGGAGCGGCTTTTACAGACAAGAAGGATAAAGCAATTATGGCTTCATAATTTTAATTTTCTGGCCCATTTTAACGCCTACATCGGTCAGATTATTCCACGACTGAATCTGCTCGATGCTCACCCCATAAATTTGGGAAATTCGGAACATTGTTTCGCCTTTTGCCACGGTATGATACGTCACCGAAGATTGCGATTCCGAAGTTGTTTTGGCTGTTGAGGATGGCTGTACTGTTCGGCCACCCGGTGTGAGTTTCACCGCCAGTTTCTGGCCAATTTCAAGTTTGTCATTCGTTGTCAGATTATTAAGCGCGAGCAATTCGTCAACGGTTAGGCCGTAAAGTTTAGAGATACTGTAATACGTTTGGCCTGGTTCAACTGTATGCGCGGCAGCCGACCGACTAACAGCAACGGGCGACGTTGCCGGGCGTGTTGACGTAGGTACTAACGGCGAAATTGTCTTGGGCTCAGCGGTCATAACGGGCGCTGTTGAGCGAGTTTCCGTTTTGATAACGGCGGGTGGCGATGGATGTGGTGGAGCTTTAGCAGGCATCACATTTGTTAAAGAACCATCGGCTTGCTGTTCACGAGGTCCCTCATATTTGCCCGTTTCGGGGCGGCTCATGTCAGGGCGTCCCATATCAATTTCCGTAGCCGGAGTCGGCTTGGGTCTTGTGGTACTGGTATACGTATCCGATGCTTTAGCTTTCGGCATAGGTGTTACAATACTGTCGGCAGGTTTATCGCGTTCCGGTGTGGTAGCAACCGGAACCTCCTTGGTTGATTGTGGCCCTTCAGGTGTTCTGACAATAACCACCCGTTGAGATCCATCATTGCTTTCTGAGCGGGTCGTAGTTGTTGGTACAGGACGGCTAACGGGCGCTACTGAGTTTGTAGTTGGCTGAATAGAGGGGCGTTGGGGTTCCGACCGCTGAGGAGTGGCCGGGGCTGATGTGCCATCATTTGGCGTAACACCACCGTCTACCAGTTTTGGTTGGTACAATTTCCGCTCCGAAGGATTTCTTGGAACACCGTCGTTGCCGTTTACGGTCCGGGGCGTCCGGTCAGTTGGTGTAGCCGAAGCTACAGTCTGGCGCGTTGGGGGCGTTGGTGTCTGATCGTACACTGGCGGAGTAGGCGCGTTGATAATTTCGACAGGCTTATTGGCAGGTCGTCGTTCGCGAAGCCACATTACCCGGCCGGTAGCCAGTTTCTGTATTCGGTCCAGGCGATTGTAACGCATCAGTTTCTTGAGTCGAATACCGTACCGCTGCGAAATACTGCGGGACGTTTCATCTTCGCGAACGGTGTGAAATGGCACTAGCGCTTTTTTGCGTTTCTTGGCTAAATAATAAACATCATTGGCCAATACAGCATCGCGATCGCTCATATCATTATAGCGCAGAAAGCTTGACAGGCTGATTTTGGCTTTCCTTGCCAGCGATCCGGCATTGTCCCCCGCCTGCGCCTGAATACCTGGTAACCCGTTAATCTCATATAAAACCGGGTCGTTTTTGCTGCTCAAGCCCGTTGTAACCCGACGCAATACAGGAAAACCAACATCACTCTGAACAAAATCGGGTGTTTTTTTTGAGCTTACACTAACAATTTTCTGCCGAACATCATTAATTTGATCACTCACTACGGGCACAGCTACCACATATGGTTTGTCTGTAGGAACACCATCGCCTAATACCCAGCGGTTGTATTTTCGGAGTTCAAATTCATCGACGCCCAGCTCTTCAGCAATGGCCTTCATGGTTTTCCCTCCGCCACTGGGATATTCGATGAGCGCAAACCGGTTGCTCGTCTGGTGAAATTTCAGGGCGCTTTCAATCGCTACTTTGTGCGCAAAAAAGCGCAGAATATAGCGGTCGGTTTTGCCATCCAGGGCGACCTCGCGGGCATACGACCAATCGGGCGGAATCAATTTAGCAATACCACCCGCGCCAAGATAATAGGAATAAAGCGAGGCTACCCAGTTGTTAAACTGTACGTTACTCTTTTTCAAATATTTAGCCGCGCCGTGCGTGGAGGCCGTAATGCTTTTGCGCTCGTCGATTTCTTCATCCACACGTAGTCCGTTGTCCACAGCAGTTTCGCGCTTAAACTGCCAGTATCCTACTGCCGTCGACGACGATACCGCATCGGGCGTGAGCGAACTCTCCTGAACGGCGAGGTATTTAAAATCAGTTGGTACGTCTTCGTCAATCAGAATGGACTCGATCATTGGAAAGTACAGCACCACCCGGTCAAGTTTAGCGGTCCAGTATTGCCGGTTGGACAAAAGTGCATTGACATCCTGCTGCACAATTCGCCGGGCGTCGGGGTCCAGGCGCACCGAAATATCGGCAAACGTCACCTGCTCCGGTACAACCGGAACCGAGAAAGACTGCGCCGACGCAATCAGTGTTGTCAGGACAAAGCAAAGGGTTAGGAAACGTGATAGTTTATTCATAAATGGTCATTCTTAAATCGTAGATCAATTCAATTTTCTAAGCATCATAATCCCGTCTCGTACGGGCAGCAACACATTTTCTACGCGCGGGTCATCATGAACTTTTTGGTTAAAGGCCTGTACAGCAAGGGTGTCTGAGTCCGATAATTTTACTGAGTCAACAACCTTGCCACTCCATAAAACATTGTCGGCCAGGATGAAACCACCTGGCCGCAACTTGTCAATTATCAGATCGAAATAAGCAGACAGATTCCGCTTATCGGCGTCAATAAACACCAAGTCAAACGTTTCGTTCAGGGTTGGCAGTATATCTAGAGCTGTCCCAATCCGAAAATCAATTTTGTCATTCAGGGGTGATTGCTGCCAATAGGATCGGGCAAAGTCTTCGAGTTCTTCGTTATGGTCAATTGTAATAAGTTTACCATCATTGGCCAGTCCTTCGGCAAGGCAAAGGGCCGAATAGCCTGTGTACGTACCGATTTCAAGAATAAACCGGGGGCGAATCATCCACGAAATCATCGACAGAAAGCGACCCTGTATGTGCCCCGACAGCATTCGGGGAGCGACTACCTGAGCGTGGGTATTTCGGTTGAGCCAATGCAGCAACTCGCTTTCGGGCGAGGTATGAGCATCAGCATAAGCGGTTATATTGGAGGGTAAAAAATCCATTCGGCTATTCACCTGTTCATCAAAGCGGCAGGTTAAGGCTGGTTTTAGTAAAAGTAATGCATAGAGGGAACAAATTTGTAATCTGTGTGCCTAAATCCGGTTTTTTGAATCAATCAAAATAGTTACCGGGCCATCATTAAGCAAAGAAACCTTCATGTCGGCGCCAAACTCGCCGGTCTGAATTGGCTTACCCAAATCGGTCGATAACTGCGTAATCATGGCTTCGTAAAGCGGCACGGCAACGTCTGGCCGGGCGGCTTCGATGAAACTGGGCCGGTTACCTTTTTTGGTACTGGCATGGAGGGTAAATTGACTAACTAGCAGAATATCACCATCAACAGCGGCCAAATCGAGGTTCATTTTTCCGTCGGCGTCGCTGAAAATTCGCATCCCAACAATTTTTCGGCTCAACCAGTCAACATCTTCGCGGGTATCGGTATGCGTAATACCGAGTAAAATGAGAAAACCAGCGTCAATCTGGCCCTTCATCTGATAGTCAATTATAACAGAAGCCTGAGAAACACGCTGAATAACAGCAATCATACATGTAACGCTTTAGGTAATTCAGCAAAAGTAAGTATTGATAGTATATAGACTGTAATTTATACCACACGCTATTTTATAGACCGTTTTCTCAAAATTGTTTCATTAATAGCCTCTTCATTGGCTAATCTTACAACTATTTAGACGTGTTTTTTACCAAAGGAGTGACATCTGGCAACCTATTTGCAGGTAAATTTGGTAAGAAACAAAAAAAAATACCCAGCCCAATTAAACCCTTTTATGGCATATGGGTCATAGGCTATACGATTACTTTCTTAACTTTGACGCCCTTTACGGATTCAGGATTTATGCATAATAAGACATTCCTTCTATTCATTATTATCATTGGTGCGCTAGTAGCCTTTTGCTGCTATTGCGTAATGCTGATTGATTGGATTCAGGATTATTCGAACGGTGTTTACAGTCACAACCGTCTTGAAGCTGTACTTGAATCGGGCGCTTTGCTGCTTTACACTTATTTTGGAATTAAGTTTTTCCATCGGCATGTGAATTCGTTGAGGTAATTTGAAGGCTCGCTAAATAGATTTCAGCCCCACCGTCAATTGGGGAGTTGGGAGTACAAGCTCCTATAATTGTACAACGCATATGTGGTGGAAGAAAACCAAGGTCTACAGTAAACAAATTTTAAAAGAAGCGAATCTGGATCCCGTTCCGTTTATAAAAGAACGTGTGCGGATGGAGTTTGCCCGGACAGTGCTTGAGCCTTTACCGGTTACCCAGACTGATCAGGGAAATCAAGTCGAGTTTCAAGTCGATGGCATTGTCTTGTCGATTCCAGCATGGCAAACGATAAAGGCAGACTTAGCGGCCCTCTCAGAAACCGTTTCGCCCACTCAACGCGACGCTATTGCGAGAATTATTAATTCAATTGAAAATGAGTAACTTCTCGCTTGCTTACAAGCCTATACTTTTCGGAATTTTACTGCTCTCTGCCGTTGCCTGCCAATCGGGCAACAAGAAAACTGACGGTACTCCAGATGCCGTTCGCGACTTACTCATTGACCGCGTCTTTTGGAAAACCAGCTCCGGCGCGTCCCCGGTTAATTTGCATCGCTTCACGATTTCAAACACGTCGCCACGCTATTCGTATAGTCAAATTGTGGTTCGATTCGATTATTACGACCGCGATCATCATAAAATCGACTCGTCAGAACAAACCGTCAAACGGACACTCGAACCGCGCGCAGCCATCGCCATAGGTGAGCTACGCGCGGGTTCAACCAAGTCGGCCACAACCTCCGCAACAGTCACGGTTGTAACGGCGGTTGGCAACGATTTACCTCACTAACGACGGGCCTCGAAGGTATTTATCCAAGAATTCTTTCACCGCTTTGTAGGCAGTGATTTCGTTTTCTTTTTTCACGAAACCATGCCCTTCGTTGGGAAACGTGACGTACTCGACGGGCACGCCGTTTTTCTTCACATTCGCCACAATTTCATCCGACTCAATTTTCAGTACGCGCGGATCATTGGCCCCCTGAATAACCAGAAGCGGCTTTTTGATACGTTCGGTGTGGAACAAAGGCGACTTATTGTATAAGGCAACGGAATCTGTTTTTGGGTGGCCAATTTCCTTAAACATGGCGTCGCGTTGTGGTCCCCACCATTCGGGCATACTATTCAACGTGCGGAGCCAGTTAGCCACACCAAAAATATCGACACCAACGGCAAACTCATCGGGCGTAAACGTCAGACCTGCCAGCGTCATATAGCCGCCGTAAGAACCGCCCATGATGCCAATTTTGGCCGGATCAACGTAGCCCGTTGTGGCCAGAAATTTCTTCGATTCAACACAATCTTTCAAGTCAGCGTCGCCGTGTTTGCGATCATCAGCCGCAAAAAACGTTTTGCCGTAACCTGAACTACCCCGGTTATTAACGGCCAGAACCACATAACCGCTGTTGACCAAATACTGCACCAACGGCGAATACGTCAGGCGGGTTTGTCCGCCCGGCCCGCCGTGAATGGACAGAATGGCCGGAAGCTTTTCACTGGATGTTACATCTTTAGGCTTATAAAGCAAGGCTGGTACCTCCATCCCATCGAACGATTTATACCGGATTACTTCACCCGATACCAAATCCTCCGCATTGATTTCGGGATTTAATCCCCGCACCAAAGGCGTTGCTTTGCCCGATTTGAAATCATAGGCATACAGCGTCGCTGGCGAATTGGAACTGTTGACAAAAAACGTCATTCTCCCTTCGCTATCGGTAATGTTCACACCCGTTATATCGCCACCGGGCAACGTGGGCAACTTTACCGCCTGATTAGTGCGGGTATCAATGATTTTCAATTCGGTGCGAGCGTCGTTGTTAACCGATAGAACGCGGTAACGACCCTTGTAGGAGGGATAATCGGCGGAAATATCCCAGTTTGCCTTGTCGAGCACAGTGCTCTTACCCGTCGCTAAATCATAGGCTTTTACATACGAAAATTCGTTACCGGCATCTGTCGAAATCAACAGTTTCTTGCCGTCGGGGGTGAAGCTCTCGGGACCATTGTTTACCTCGCCTTCGTGCTTCGTCAGCAGTTTGGTTTCTTTGGTTTTTGTATCGTACAGGTACGTGTCGCTATTGGCACTGGTGATGGTTTTTGCCAGAGCGATGTAGCGTTTGTCGGGCGACACGTCACCGGGAAAAAAGCCACCCGGATTTTCAAAAATTAAAGTTGGTTTCAGCGTCGCTAAATTCATTTCATACACATCGAAAGCAGCTTTGTTGCGCTGGTTCGACTGGTAAAAAAAACTCTTGCGATCGTGGCTCAGGCCACCATACTGAAATTTTGCTTTTTCGGCAGGCGTCAGATCGGCAACAGTTCCATCTTTTTCGCGCAGATAAATGTGATTCAATTCATTACCGCCCTGATCGCTGCTGTACAAAATTCGACCATCGGGCAGGTAGCCAATCGCGAAAATGGCATTCGTTTTTGACATTGTCAGTTGTTTGGGCTGGCCCGTTCCGCTAAACGGAATTTCGTACAGATTAAACACGCCATCCTGATTGCTGCTGAACAGCACAGTTTGCTCGTCGGGCGAAATATCGGCCCCGCCAAAGCGAATGGTTTTCATAAATTGCTCAATCGTGTATTTTCGGGCAGCCGTTCGCTTCGGCGCGGGTCCGGCCACGACCAGACCAATGCTGGTGGCAAGGCTTACAGCTAAACATGTTCGTCGCAAAAAATGATTTTTCATGTGCAGGAAGTTTGAGGAAAATGAATTCGTTGCTGGATCAATCCACAGCGATATAGACAAATTTGATGATTAAATTCAGGCTTATCACCTGTATACGAAGATTTTACAAAAGAATTGAGGAAAAGGTAATGACAAAGATCTATAGGACATTTTCAATTTCTCAGGAAACCATCTACGCATAAACAGTCTAAAATAAGGGTGATACAGATTATGAAATTGTTAAGAGTTGCCAAGTATCAATCACCTCTTGGTAATATAAGGTACTTTTACGGCCTCGTATCAAGTTAGTAGTTGTGACCCGTCTTCGATTTGCGTTTATCTTGGTAACCAGCCTGTTAGTCAGTAATTTCAGCCTTACCTTTGCACAAACTTCCCTTACGCCCTCTACAACATGGGGAACATGGCTAATTGGCACGATTCAATTGCCAGCCGGTGAAAAAAAATGGGGCGGGTTTGCCGAAGTACAGGCCCGAGCCAATGGAGTGGGCAGGCAATTTTTCTATAATGAGCTGAAAGCAGGTGTTAGCTACGATCTTGACAAGAATTTTTCGTTGATGGTAGCTGGTGGACACTACGCCACTTACGATTATCAGGCTCTGTCTGACGGGCCGCTCAACACCGAAAAACGACTATGGGAACAACTGATTATTAACCAGTATCTGACCCGTTTGAAATTTGAGCAACGATACCGGGTTGAGCAACGGTGGTTCAATTTTCGCGACGGCACGCAGCCCTATCGCAATCGGATTCGTTACCGGCTTAACATGTTTGTGCCACTTAACAACCACACGATTACGGCTAAAACGACCTTTTTATCCATATACGATGAGATTTTTCTTAATCCAATCGGGCCAACGTTTGAGCGTAACCGCATTTACGCTGGCGTTGGGTATCAGTTCGATCAACGCTGGATTTTGCAAATCGGCTGGGTGAACCAGACCAATTATAATGCCGCTACGTTCGATCAGGGCATTTTTACACCGCAATTAGCAACGGGTAAAAATAACGTTGTGGTTGGGTTAACCTACCGACTCAAACGCCGGAATGCATCGGAAAGGCTACCTTCGCAGCCTGATTAATTCACGATCCGGGAAATGCAAAACCGGTGGATGCCTTCTGTTTCCTGATACTCGATGCTCAGGTTATAGCTGTCGCAAATTTGCCGGATAATAGACAACCCTAAACCAACCGAATCGGGTCCTGTACTTTCTTTTTTGAACCGATCAAACAAACGTTCAGGAGTTGACACCAACTGCCCGCCCGTATTGCTCAACCAAAGCTGGTCTGCGGTGGAAGCCAGCTCGATTCGCCCACCAATGTGATTGTGTTTGATCGCATTGTTAACCAGATTCGTAATCAAAATGTCGGCCAGCGTTGCCGGGAGAAGCGCATCAAATGGAGCCAGCGTTTGCACGTTTACAGACAGTTGTTTGAACGACAGAACTTCGTCCATATCAGTTAATTTTTCGGCCAGCAGGTTTGACAAATCAATCGTTTGACTGTCGTTGAATTGCCGATTCTCAATTTTAGCCAGCAACAGCAATCCCTGATTTAACCGCGATATACGCCGGGATGCCTGATAAATACTTTCAATCCAGTGCGTTTGGGTTTCGGTTAGTTGCTCGGTCTGAATGAGTTGCTCCACTTTGGCATTAATCAGTGCCAGTGGCGTTTGCATTTCGTGAGATGCATTTTCGGTGAACTCTTTGAGGCTGCGATAATCCTGCTGCATCTTGTCGGCCATTTTCTGAAACACATCGTTCAACTCCCGGAACTCGGTTATTTCTGGTTTGTCTAAGGCCAACGACGCGCTGCTACTTAAGTCGAAACTCTTGATCCGCGCTAACGTCTCATAAAACGGATGCCAGAGCCGCCCGGACAATTTACCCTGAAACCAGAAGGTACCCACCAACAATAATCCCAGAAAGATCATCATAGCAACGGTCATAACTTCGATAAGCCGATAGGTCTGAATCAGGGATTTGCGAATCTCGACCCGATAAACAACGCCCTGAATGGGTTGATAGAAGGTTAGTTGCCGAAATGGAATGAGTTCCTGGTCGTACCGATTGACAATAAGTGTATCCGAAAACTCTTGTGCGCGGGTATCATTTCCACGAACGGGACTGATGTCAATCTTATTTTCGACAAAGTAGGGAATATTCGACCAGGCATTATGGGCGCGAACGTAAGCCTCAAAATCCCGCTTTTCGACCTGTAGTCGATTTTCGACTTCATCATAAATAACCAGCCGGATAATCTGATAAAAGGCAACAGCCGTCAGCAGGTAAATGACCAGCGAGAAGGCTAAATAAATTCGGTTGGTTTTGGTAAGGAGTTTCAAGGCTGACTGAATTTATAGCCGATTCCGTAAATGGATTGTACGTAGTCGGCGGCTCCTTTCTCGAGCAGTTTTCGACGCAGATTTTTGATGTGCGAATACACCATATCGAATGAATCGGCGGAGTCGATATTATCGCCCCAGAGATGTTCGGCAATGGAGGCTTTGGTTAGAGCCACATCAACATTTGATAGAAAATAGAGCAGCAAATCATACTCTTTCCGCGAGAGTGTAGTCAGTTGCCCATTCACAAAAACCTTGCGCGTATTAGGCACCACAACGATTTCCTGAAAGCGAATTTCGGTATGCCCGCCAAACTGCCGTCGGCGCATCAATGACTTGACTCGGGCGTTCAGCTCCGACAGGTGAAAGGGTTTTGTGAGGTAATCATCGGAACCAATTTCCAGCCCTTTCAACTTGTCTTCCAGCGCATTACGGGCCGATATAATAATGACGCCCGTAGTGGCAATCAGCTTTTTAAGCGCTTCGATTATCTGAAATCCGCTGCCATCAGGCAAGGTCAGATCAACGATCACGCAATCATAAGCGTACAAATGTATTTTTTCCTCAGCCTCCCGGAACGTAGCCGCTGTTTCGCAGATATACCCGTCTTTCACCATATACTCGGTGATACTCTCGGCCAGTCCTTGTTCATCCTCTACTACCAGTACTTTCATTCCGTTATCTGCTCTATTGCGTGGCTAAAGTAGGCGTCAATGTTGGAAATATTCTGGATGTTTCCTGAAGGTGTTTTGCTAAAAATCAAGATTATTGATTCAGTGCAGCTTACTTCTTGTTGATACGATATAGCGTAAGACAGGTTTATTTTTTGGACAAGATGACAGGATAGAACAGGATTGTCGGTTAATAAAAATCCTGTTTTATCCTGTCATCCCGTCCAAAAAGAAGACACAATCTATACTAATAGTCAGTTAAATTAAACTTGTCTTAACAGTACAACGTGTTGTTACAGACAGACACTCACTTTTGGAAATAAGCGTCTAAAAAGCAGTAATATAGGCGTTAGTTAACCAAAGGCATTTGCTTTCGTTACTCTGGAAACGTTTATTCAGCAAAAACAAGACGACATAATGGAATATAGGCAATTAGGCGCATCGGGGTTAAACGTTCCGGTGTTGAGTTTGGGTACGGGTACGTTTGGTGGCGGCACTGCATTTTTCAAAGCATGGGGCAGTACGCAGGTTGATGAAGCTTCGCGGATGGTAAACCTTTGTCTGGATGCGGGGCTAACCTTATTCGATACGGCGGATGTGTATTCGCAGGGTTTGTCGGAAGAAATTCTGGGGCAGGCCCTGAGCGGACTTCGTGATAAAGCGCTGATTTCGACCAAAGCAACCTTTAAAATGGGGACTGGTCCAAATGATTACGGCTCCTCCCGTTTTCATTTGATAAAGTCCTGCGAAGACAGCTTGCGCCGGTTGAAAACAGATTACATCGACATTTACCACATGCACGGTTTCGA